>NZ_JBHWJY010000030.1:0-83117 GCF_042731135.1 Streptomyces sp. NPDC059874 | reverse complement strand
GGCTGAAATTGCCCGGCGGGCAATCCAGCCCCGCCGGCGTTTGAGGCGTGGGGCCCCCCGGACGGAGTCCGGGGGAGGGTCTGGGGCGGAGCCCCGGCAGCGGCGGCCGGCCGTTACTTCCGCAGCAGGGTCACCACCGCCGCACCGCCCAGCCCGATGTTGTGCGCAAGACCGACCCGCGCGCCCGCGACCTGCCGCGCCCCCGCCTGCCCCCTCAGCTGCCAGACCAGTTCCGCCGCCTGCGCCAGCCCCGTCGCACCCAGCGGATGCCCCTTGGAGATCAGTCCCCCGGAGGGGTTCACCACCCACCGGCCGCCATACGTAGTGGCCCCGCTCTCCACCAGCTTCCCCGCGGCGCCGTCCTCGCACATGCCGAGCGCCTCGTACGTGAGCAGTTCGTTGATGGAGAAGCAGTCGTGCAGCTCGATCACGTCCACGTCCTCGATGCCCAGGCCCGACGCGGCGAACACCTGCCGCCCCGCCGCCGCCGACATCGGCTTGCCGACCACGTCGATGCACGAGCCCGAGGAGAAGGACTCGTCCGTGTCCGTCGTCATCGACTGGGCCACGATCTCCACCGCCTTGTCGTGCAGCCCGTGCCGGACCACGAACCGCTCCGAGACGACCAGCGCGGCCGCCGCCCCGTCCGAGGTCGGGGAGCACTGGAGTTTCGTCAGCGGCGAGTGGATCTCCTTCGCCGCCAGGATCTCCTCCACCGAGTACACGTCCTGGAACTGCGCGTTCGGGTTGTTCGCCGAGTGCCGGTGGTTCTTGGCTCCCACCGCCGCCAGCTGCGCGGCCGTGGTCCCGTACCGCTCCATGTGCTCGCGCGCCGCGTTGCCGAAGATCTGCGCGGTGGGCGGGGACATCTCGAAGCCGTGCCCGGCCGCCATGATCCCGTAGTGCCGGGCCACCGGCGAGGTCTTGAAGTCACCGCCGTCGGCGCCGCCGCCCAGCGCCCCGCGTTTCATCTTCTCGAAGCCGAGCGCGAGCACGCAGTCGTTGATCCCGCCCTCGACGAACTGCCGCGCCATCATCAGCGCCGTCGACCCGGTCGCGCAGTTGTTGTTCACGTTGTAGACCGGGACCCCGCTCAGCCCCAGCTCGTACGCCGCCCGCTGGCCGGCCGTGGAGGCCTGGAAGCAGTAGCCGACCGGCACCTGCTCGACCAGGCCGTAGTCCACCCCCGCGTCCGCGAGCGCCGCCGTCCCGGCCTCCTTGGCCATGTCCCAGTACTGCCAGTCCCGCGACTCCGGCTTCTCGAACTTCGTCATGCCGACGCCCACGATGTACGACTTCATCACTGCTGCCCTTCAGTCCCTGGGAAGGCCGAGAATCCGCTCGGCGACGACATTGAGCTGGACCTGCGTGGTGCCCCCGGCGATGGTCAGGCAGCGGGACATGAGCATGCCGTGCACCGCCCGCTCCCCCGCCCCCTCCCGTACCGCGCCCGCCGGGCCCAGCAGTTCGAGCGTGAGCTCGGCGGTCCGCTGCTGGTGCGGGGTCTGGACGAGTTTGCGTACGGACGCGCCCGCGCCCGGCTCCAGCCCCGACACCTGTTGGAGCGTGGTGCGCAGCCCGATGCAGGCGAGCGCGTGCGCTTCGGCGGCCAGCGCCCCGATGCGGGCGCGGTGGGCCCCGTCGAGGTCGGCGGAGCGGGCGATGAGGGATTCGAGGCCGGTGTCGAAGCTCATCAGGTCGGCCATGTGGACGCGCTCGTTGCCCAGGGTGTTGCGGGCGACCTTCCAGCCGCCGTCGGCCGCCCCGACCAGCGCGTCCGCCGGGAGGATCACGTCGTCGAACCAGACCTCGTTGAAGAGGGCCTCGCCGGTGATCTCCTTGAGCGGCCGGATGTCGATGCCGGGGGTGTTCTTCATGTCGACGACGAAGTAGCCGAGCCCCTTGTGCTTGGGCGCGTCCGGGTCGGTGCGGGCCAGCAGGATGCCGAAGTCGGCGCTGTGCGCGGAACTCGTCCACACCTTCTGTCCGTTGATCTTCCAGTCGCCGTCCTCGGTGCGCTCGGCCTTGGTGCGCAGCGAGGCGAGGTCGGAGCCCGCGCCGGGCTCGGAGAAGAGTTGGCACCAGGTCAGTTCCCCGCGCAGGGTGGGCAGCGCGTAGGCCTCCCGCTGCGCGTCGGTGCCGTAGGCGAGCAGTGAGGGCACGACCCAGGTGGCGATGCCGAGGTCGGCGACCTTGACCCCGGCCGCCCGCAGTTCCTGTTGGACGACGAGCTGCTCGACGGGGCCGGCGCCGAGCCCGTAGGGCGGCGGGAGGTAGGGGGCGGCGTAACCGGTCGGGGCCAGGATCCGTCTCGCCGCGGCCGGGTCGAGGCCGCGCGCGTCCTCGATGGCGGTACGGGCCCGCGCCCGGTACTCCTCCGCCTCCGCGGGCAGTTCCAGCTTCAGCTCCCGCCGCGCGCCGCCCGCCGCGAGGCGTACGGCCCGGATGCGGTGCCCGTCGCCGGAGCCGAGCAGCTGGCGGGCGACGACGGCCCGTCGCAGGTACACGTGGGCGTCGTGCTCCCAGGTGAAGCCGATGCCGCCGAGGATCTGGATGCAGTCCTTGGCGCAGGAGTACGCGGCGTCCAGCGCGGTGCCCGCGGCGAGCGCGGCGGCCAGCGAGCGCACATCCGCCGGCTCGTCCATCGCGTTCGCGGCGTCCCAGGCCAGCGCCCGGGCCTGCTCCAGCCGTACCAGCATGTCGGCGCACAGGTGCTTGACTCCCTGGAACCGCCCGATGGGCCGCCCGAACTGCTCGCGCACCTTCGCGTACTCGGCGGCCGTGCGCAGGGCCCAGGCGGCGGTGCCGCAGGCGTCGGCGGCGAAGAGGGCGCAGGCCAGGTCCCGTACGAGGGCCGCGTCCAGTTCCAGCACCCGGTCGGGGCCGGCGGTGACCCCGCGCGCGTGCACCTCGGCGGTGGGGCGGGTCGGGTCGGCGCTCTCGTGCGTACGGATGTCCAGCGCGGCGGCGTCCACGGCGAACCAGCGGGTGCCGTGCGCGGCCTCGGCGGCGAGCAGGACGAGGTCCGCCTCGCCGGCGCCGAGCACGGGCGGCGCGAGCCCGTCGAGCAGGTACCCGCCGCCCTCGACGGCGACGGCCGTCAGGGTCCCGGGCCCCAGCGCGACCGCCCCGACCCGCCCGGCGAGGGGCTCGGCCCCGGCCCGGTCCAGCAGTACGGAGGCCAGCGCGCTCGGCAGGTACGCCCCGGGCAGCGCGCCCCGGGCGGCTTCCTCGACGACGACGGCGAGGTCGAGCAACGTGCCGCCCTCCAGGTGCGGCTCCAGCAGGCCCTGCGCGGCCATCGCGTCCCAGTAGGCGGGTCGCGCACCCGTCTGCGGCGGGGTGTCGAGCAGCTTGCGCACCTCTTCGGGAGGCACGACCCGCGCCACCCAGCCGCGCACCGCCTCGGCCAACTCCCGCTGTTCCGCTGTGATTCCGATGCCCATGCGCGGCAGAGTAGAACACGTTCCATTCTGACGGAAGGTCAGATTGGAACGTGTTCTCGCCCGGCGCCACCCACCAAGCGCGGCTCAAAGACCCGGGGCTCCACCACGTACCCCGCACGAGTCGACGCCTGACGCGTTCGCGCCGTCCCCCAGCAGCCGCTCAGTTGGTCGTCACGGCCCCCACCGCGGCGCGGGCGATGCCGCCGCAGCCCTGGACCCGAACCAGGTACAGGTGGTCTGCACTTCGGCGTCGACACTGGAGTGGCGGTCGCTGCCGTTGTCCCGCGGTTGCAGCGGCAGCCCCGTCGCCAAGTCCGAGCACTCGTACAGGGTGCGGTACTTGTCGGCTTTGGCGCCCGCGCCCGACGTCCCGTACGAGGATGCGGGACCCGCAATGCCTGCCCTGCCCCTCCCCGATTCCGGAAGGGGATCCTACCCACGGGTCACGGACGCGAGCGCGGTCCTGGCCGCCTTGACGGCGTCGGACTCGCACGAGGCCGCGGGGTGCTCCTCCCCGCCGAGGCCGACCCGGATGACGAGGTTGCCGTCGCGGACGGCGAGCACGCAGGTCTCGCCCTCCTTGGGCCTGTCCCAGTAGCCGGCCTCGCCGACGTCCAGGGTCCGGTCGAAGCGCAGGCCCATGCCCGAGTCCATCCTGAACTCGGACTTCTGGGTCTCGGTCGCGTCGTATCCCGCCGAGTCGCTGATCTTGAGCGACCAGCGCACGGTGGCGTGCGGGAGCGGGTCCCACTGGTTCTCCCCGCCCTCCCGATGGGTCCCGAACCATTGGCACTCCGCACCGGCGGTGCTCCCGCCCTCGGAGTGGGCGTCCTTGTCCTTCCTTCGGTGCTCCATCCCGAACCTCCCTGCCACGTCGGAGCAGTTCGGCAGCCTGGCGTACCGGTCGGGCTCGACGGGGGCGGTCCTCGACGGGGACGCGCCCGGCTGCCCGCCCAGGCCCTCCGAGCCGCCCCCGCCCGACCGGAGCACGTACGCGGTCAGGCCGAGGCCTGCGACCAGGACGAGCCCCGCCACCGTCGCCCACACCGCCGGGCGGACCGTCCGGCCTCCGGGCGGCCCCGGCAGGGCCTCCGGCGGCAGCACCGCGGTCGACGCGGCCGGCCCGCTCCGTTCCAGCCGCACGGTCGGGTCCGCGGGGCCGACCCCGGCGCCCGCACGGCCCACGGCCGCCGCACGGTCGGGACCGCCCCGCACCAGCCCGGCCACCGCCGCCCGCTGCTCGGTGATCAGCCGCCGCACGGCCGCCGGCCACGACGTCCCCGCCGGGCCCTCCGGCGCCACCGGCCCGATCAGCTCCAGCAGCCGCGCCGCGGTGGGCCGGGCCGCCGGGTCCTTGGCCAGGCAGGCCTCGACCAGCGGCCGCAGCCCGTCCGGCACCCCCGACAGCTCCGGCTCGGCGTGCACCACGTTGTAGAGGGTCCCCAGGGTCGACGGGGCCGCGAACGGGCTGCTCCCGGCCGCCGCCATCGCCAGTACCGACCCCAGCGAGAACACGTCGCTCGCCGGGCCCGGCTCCTTCCCCTCGGCCTGCTCGGGCGACATGAACGCGGGCGAGCCGACGACCATCCCGGTCTGCGTCAGCTCGCTCGCCTCGCCTCCCCGCTCGGCGAGCCGGGCGATCCCGAAGTCGATGACCCGCACCCCGTCCTCCGACAGCAGCACGTTGTCCGGCTTCAGGTCGCGGTGGACCAGGCCCGTCCGGTGGATCGCGACGAGCGCCGTCGCCAGGCCCGCCGCGAGCCGCCGTACGACCGGCTCGGGCAGCGCCCCGGCCGCCTCGACCGCCGCGCCCAGCGAGGGCCCGGCCACGAACACCGAGGCCAGCCAGGGCGTGACCGCCTCCGGGTCGGCGTCCATCACGGCCGCCGTGAACGCCCCCGACACCTGCCGCGAGGCCGCGACCTCCCGCCGGAAGCGGGCCCGGAAGGCCTCGTCGGCGCCCAGCCTCGCGTGCACCTGCTTGAGCGCCACCAGCCGCCCGTCCGGGCCGGACGCAAGCAGCACCCGCCCCATCCCGCCCCGCCCCAGCTCGGCGAGCAGCCGGTACGGCCCCACCGCCCGCGGATCGGACTCCCGGAGCGCCCTCACCGGCGCGGAATCGCCGCTACGGCGCCCTGACCGGCGGTCTTCGTGACGTCCTTGCACCCGCCGGGCGGGTAGTTCGGTCCCTTGACGGCGATGAAGGCCCTGAGGTTGACGTCCCGGATGTACAGCACGCAGCTCTCGTCGTCCTTGTCGTCCGGCGGCAGCCACATGGCCTCCTCGGCATAACCGAGGCCGAAGTCCCGCGTGGTCCTGCCTCGCCCGTAGAACTCCTCGTGGCTCTCCTTGGCCTGCTCGGCCCCCGTCTTGCCGCCCGGCCGGGAGACGAACAGACTCCAGGACACGTAGATCTCGTCGCCTGCCTTGTCCTTCCACACGCACAGATTGCTGGGGCCGGACCACTTTCCGTCCTTCTCCGTGAATCCGTACCCGCTCGGCAGGTCGAACCCGGCCGGCACGGTGATCCCCGCCGCGAGCTCCGGGCAGGTCATCTCCTGCGGCCGGTACCGGTCCTGGACCTGGGAGAGCGGGACCGTGCCGGGCGTCGGCACGTCCTCCGGCACGACCATGAAGTAGACCTCCTGGACCACCGGCCGCCCCACGGTCAGCCCGCAGGCGACCAGGGCGGCCACGATCCCCGCCCCCACCAGCGCCCGTACCTTCCGGCTCCACTTCCGTCGCGGCCGCGCGACCCAGCCGTCCGGCCGCTCCGCGCTCGCGCCCACCGGCCCGGTGACGCCGGCGATCTCGGCCCGCTGCGCCCCGATGAGCCGGTGCACCGCCTCCGGCCAGGGCCGCACCGACGGCTCGACCCGGCCGACCATCGCCGGCAGCTCCTGCGGCGACGGCCGCGCGGCCGGGTCCTTGGCCAGGCACCGCTCGATGATCCCGCGCAGGCCGGGCGGGACGGCACTCAGATCCGGCTCCGCGTTCACGACCTCGTGCAGCAGCCGCGGCACGGAATCCCCGGCGAACGGCGCGCTCCCCGTGCACGCCATGACCAGCGTGGCCCCGAGCGCGAACACATCGCTCTTCGGGGTGAGTTCGCGGCCCAGGATCTGCTCCGGCGACATGAACGCGGGCGACCCGATCAGCGCGCCCGTGTGCGTGATCCGGGTCTGGTCCCCCACCGCGCGGACGATGCCGAAGTCGATGACCCGTACGCCGTCCTCGGCGAGCAGCACGTTGGACGGCTTGAGGTCCCGGTGGATCAGCCCGGCCCGGTGCACATCGGCCAACGCCCGAGCCAGCCCGGCGGCGAGCACCCGCACCGAGGCCTCGGGCAGCGCCCCACCCGCCTCCAGGGCCTGGCTCAGCGAGGGCCCGGGGACGAACTGCGAAGCGAGCCAGGGCGTCACCGCATCCGGGTCGGCGTCGATGACGGCCGCCGTGTACGCCCCCGACACCTTCCGCGAGGCATCCACTTCACGCCGGAACCGCGCCCGGAACCCGTCGTCCTCGGCCAGCTCGGCATGCACTTCCTTGACGGCGACGAGCCGACCATCGGGCGCGACGCCGAGCAGCACCCGCCCCATCCCGCCCTGCCCGAGCACGGCCACCACCCGGAACGGCCCCACCCGAGCCGGCGCGGACAGCTCCAGGTCCTCCATGTCCGTACCACCCCTCCCCCGATTCGGGTGGGGATCATACAGACCGTCAACAGCCGTACGTGGTGCCGTCGATGCTCACAGGGCCAGAGTGCGCCAGCCCCGGGTGATCTGCTCGCGCACCTCGCCCGGCTCCTGCCGTGCCGTCAGCAGCTCCGCCAGAGCCGCACCGTCCGCCGGGCGTTCCCTCGGATCGACGGCCAGCGCCCGCCGCACGGCGGCCGCGAGGGCCGGGTCGAGTGCCTGGACCGCGGCCAGGGCGGCCGCGTCGGGGCCCGTGTCCACGATCCGGCGGATCACCGCGCCCGTACTGGTCGCCGCGAACGGACTGGTTCCGTGCGCCGCGCACACCACGCAGCACGCCCACGCCCAGACGTCGGCGGCCGGGCCGACGCCCTCGTCGCCGAACTGCTCCGGCGCCATGTACGTCAGGGTCCCCGGTCCGCCACCGGTCCTGGTCAGCCGGGTGCCGTCGACGATCGCCGCGATGCCGAAGTCGAGCAGCCGCGGCCCGGCGGTGGTCAGCATGATGTTGGCCGGTTTGAGGTCCCGGTGGACCAGGCCGAGCCGGTGCACCCCGGACAGCGCCACGGCCAGCGCCAACGCCAGGGCCCGCAACGCCTCGGGCGAGCGGACCGGCCCCTGCTCCCGCAGGTGGACGTCGAGGGGCCGCCCGTCGAGCAGCTCCATGGCCAGGTAGGGCCGTCCCGCGTCCACCCCGGCGTCGAGCACCCGGGCGGTGTACGCCCCGGACACCATCGCCAGTACCTCCGCCTCCCGCTCGAAGCGGCGCAGCAGCTCCGCATGGTCGAGCAGCTCGGGGTGGATGGTCTTCAGCGCCACCTGCGTCGCCGACCCCTCACGCCGGGCGAGGTACACCGTCCCCATCCCGCCGGCCCCGATGCGCCCGAGCAGCTGGTACCCGCCGATCGCGCGCGGCTCGTTGGGGCGCAGCTCCTGGTACGACACCTGCGGCGCGGGGGCGACGCCCCGGTCGGCCTGCGTGGGCACGTAGGCCGGGGGCCGGCCGGGCTGCGCGGGCGGGGCCGTCTGCGTGGGCGCGTACGACGGCACGGGCGGGAGCGGCGGCACGGGCTGCGCGGCCGGCAGCGGCGCGGCGGACCGGTACTTCCGGCCGGCCAGGAGGTCGACGACCTGGACCACCAGCGCCGCCAACAGCACCCCGACCGGCGCGAACACGCCGAACACGAGGCGCAGGGCGATCAGCCCGGCCAGCCGCCGCCGCGTCGAGGGCGAGCGCCACACCCCCTTGGGCATCCCGAGGGTCAGCAGGTTGCGCTGCGTCCGGAAGTAGAGGAACAGCCAGCCCGGCAGCACCAGCAGCGTGATGACGGCCAGCCAGGTCCACGGGTGGCCGAAGTCCAGGGGTTGAAGCAGGCTGTTCCCATCCACCCCGGCGATCGAGAAGAAGCCCGTCAGCTCGATCTCGGGAAGCCCGTGGTACACGTACTCCGGGAGCACGTACAGGCAGGCGACCCCGGCAACCCCCACAGCCAGCTCCCCGAGCACCGCGCCCGGGATCCGCGGCATCGGAGCACCGCCGCTCCGGGCCGCCAATGCCCGTCGGCGCACGTGCTCATGACGTCGTCCGAGCAAGGGCAGCGACAGCAGCCGCACCACCAGCGCCGACCCGCCGTAGACCAGCAGGCCCCAGAGCAGGGCCTCCCCCAGGTACGACCACATGTGTGTCCCCACGCTTCCCCCGCACGACCCCGTCGGCCGAGAGGGGAGTATAGATCCGCCGGAATCACCGGGTCAGGGACTCCACGAAGGCCGCGAACGCGGAGGGGCTCCGCGTAGAGGCGGCCAAGACGGTGTGCTTCGAGTGCGCAGCGCCGCCCTACCGCGCGTGACCCCGGGAGACCCCGCCCTGGTCCGCTACCCGGCGGTAGGGCAGCATGGGCCGCCACCGTGACCGTCACGGTCACCGTCTCGCACGCGTATCCCCGGAGGACCCCATGGCCGCCACCCCCAAGCCGGAGACCCTCGCCGCCTTCGAGGCCGCCAAGGGGTTCATGCCCGTGGGCGAGGGCCTCGCCCTGTACGCGGCGGCGACCGAGGCCGCGGCGCTCGGGCTGCCGCTGCTGGAGGTCGGGACGTACTGCGGACGCTCCACGATCCTGCTGGCCGACGCCGCCCGCGAGGCCGGGGTGGCGGCCATCACGGTCGACCACCACCGGGGCAGCGAGGAGCAGCAGCCCGGCTGGGAGTACCACGACCCGACGGTCGTGGACCCGGAGATCGGGCTGATGGACACGCTGCCCACCTTCCGCCGCACCCTGCACCGGGCCGGTCTCGAGGAGCACGTGATCGCGATCGTCGGCCGGTCCCCGCAGGTCGCGGCGGCCTGGGGCGGCCCGCTGGGTCTCGTCTTCATCGACGGCGGCCACACCGACGAGCACGCCACCGGGGATTACGAGGGCTGGGCCCCGCACGTGGCCGTGGGCGGGACGCTCGTCATCCACGACGTCTTCCCCGACCCGGCCGACGGCGGCCAGGCCCCGTACAGGATCTACCTGCGCGCCCTCGCCTCGGGCGCCTTCGAGGAGGTCTCGGTGACGGACTCCCTGCGCGTGCTGCGCCGGGTCGGCGAGGGCGTCTGACGATCGGGCCGCGGCGCAGGCAGGACCGGCCGGGCATATAAGACGACCACGCCCTCGGATGGCCCAGAGCCCGGACCGGGCCCGCCTCCCGGTCTAGCATCACCGCGTGCGCTACGACGACAGCCCCCAGCCTCCCGAGTCCGCCGACTTCCCCGCTCCGGCCGGCCCGGACCGGCCCTGGTTCGCGCGCCGCGCCACCCTCGTCGTGGGAGTGGCCGCGCTCGCCCCGGCCTGCCTGGCCGGGTGGGTGCTCACCCAGGTCCTGACCGGCGGCGCCGGACCGGAGCGTCACGACGCCAAGCAGCCGGGCCCCGTGGCCGGCGCGCCCGTGCCCGGGCCCGCGTCCCTGCCGCCCGCCGCCCCCGCCAAGGTGCCCGCCAAGGGGCCGCTCACCGGGAAGACGGTCGTCGTCGACCCCGGACACAACACCGGCAACTTCAAGCACACCGACGAGATCGACCAGCAGGTGGACATCGGCACGAACCTCAAGGAGTGCGACACCACCGGCACCACCACGAACTCCGGCTACATGGAGGCCGAGTTCACCTTCGACGTCTCGCTGCGCCTGCGCGAGGCGCTGGAGGCCCAGGGCGCGAAGGTGGTCCTCACGCACGAGTCCGACCGCCCGTGGGGCCCCTGCATCGACGAGCGGGCCCGCATCGGCAACGAGGCCGGGGCCGACGCAATCGTCTCCGTCCACGCCGACGGGGTCTCGGCCGGCAACCGCGGCTACCACGTGATCCTCCCCGCCAAGGTCAAGGGCGGCGGCGCGGACACCTCGAAGATCGTCGAACCCTCCCGGCTGCTCGGCGAACGGATCGCCTCCAACTTCGCCCGGACCACCGGCTCCGACCCCGCCAACTACCTCGGCAGCGGAACCGGCTTGGTCATCCGTGACGACCTCGGCGGACTGAACCTGTCGACCAGGCCCAAGGTGTTCATCGAATGCGGCAACATGCGTGACGCCAAGGACGCGGCGCAGATGACGAGTCCGGAGTGGCGGCAGAAGGCGGCCCAGGGCATCGCGGACGGCATCGTGGCGTTCCTCGGCGGGTAGTCCCCTCGGGAGTCCCGCCGGGACTTGGTCACCGCCCCGATCCTCTCGGCCGCGGGGAACCTCCGTACCATGGTGCCGCCCGCCCGCTCCAGACACGTACTGCGACCGCGGCACCACGAGACGACCGAGACCGAGAAGGACACCTAAGACGTGAACATCCGCTCCCTCACTCGAGGCGACGGCGTGGTGATCGGAGCAGCGGCGCTGCTGTTCATCGCCTCGCTCCTCGACTTCCACTCCGCCACCCTCGTCTCCGCGAACGCGTGGAACACCGACTTCAGCGGCCTGGCCCTGCCCTCCGTGTTCCTGCTCGGTTTCATCGCCGCCGGTCTGCTGGTCGCCACCCGCTTCGTGCCCGAGGGCCGCAAGATCGCCGGTCTGCCGCTG
The DNA here is from genome assembly GCF_042731135.1 of Streptomyces sp. NPDC059874. Classification (NCBI taxonomy): domain Bacteria; kingdom Bacillati; phylum Actinomycetota; class Actinomycetes; order Kitasatosporales; family Streptomycetaceae; genus Streptomyces; species Streptomyces sp. NPDC059874. The sequence continues at coordinate 71,932 of NZ_JBHWJY010000030.1, read as the reverse complement.
TCGGCGTGGGGCATCGTCCTCGCGGTCTCGGCCGCCTGGTCGGGGCTGTGGACGCTGATCCTCAACGGGTCCAACGGCGCCGGTGCGATCCTCGGCTTCCTCGCCGTCGCGGTCCTGGCGGGCGTCGCCCTCGCCGGTGCGAAGATCCCCGCGCTCGCGGGGCAGCTCGTGCCCGACCCGAAGCCCGTCGCGGCCCCGCCGTACGGCGGCCAGCCGCAGCCCGGCGCCGGGTACGGCTACCCGGGCGCGCCGGAGGGCCGGCAGGCCCAGCCGTACGGCAACACCCCGCAGCCGGCCCCGCCCTACGGCGGCACCCCGCAGGACGCGGGGCAGACGCCCGCGCCCACCCCGGAGCCGGCCCCGGCGGCGGACTTCTCCCCGTTCTGGTTCGCGGTCCCGGTGGCGCGCCCCCTCTTCGCCGAGGACGGCTCCCCCAACCCGATCGCGGAACTCGCCCCGGGCACCTGGTACCTGGCCGTCGAGCAGCGTGGCCCCGCCACCCTGATCGCCCAGACCCAGGACGGCCGCCGCGGCGTGCTGAACGACACCTCGGGCATCCAGCGCGGCTGAGCGCGCAGCGATCCCACGGCAACGGCCCCCCACCCTTCCGGGCGGGGGGCCGTTGCCATACAGTCACCTGACGCATCGTCAGAAACGGCTTGGCGGAGGGGATCGTACATGCGCCTCGGACTCGCACTCGGCTACTGGGGCCGCGGCCCCAATCCCGGCCACCTCGACCTCGCCACCGAGGCCGAGAACCTCGGCTACCACTCGGTGTGGACCGCCGAGGCCTGGGGCTCGGACGCCTTCACCCCACTGACCTGGATCGCCGCCCACACCTCGCGGATCCGCCTCGGCACCGCCATCGCCCAGATGGCCGCCCGCACCCCCACCGCCACCGCCATGCACGCCCTCACCCTGGACCACCTCTCCGGCGGCCGCATGATGCTGGGCCTGGGCCTGTCCGGGCCGCAGGTGGTCGAGGGCTGGTACGGGCGCCCCTTCCCCGCGAGCCCCCTCACCGCGACCCGCGAGTACGTCGACGTCATCCGGCAGGTGCTGCGCCGGGAGGGCCCGGTCGCGCTGGAGGGCCGCTTCCACCACCACCCGTACCGCGGCGAGGACGGCACCGGCATCGGCAAGCCGCTCAAGCCCATCACCCACCCGCTCCGCGCGGACCTGCCGGTCCTCCTCGGCGCGGAGGGGCCGAAGAACATCGCGCAGACCACCCGGATCGCGGACGGCTGGCTGCCCCTGTACTGGTCGCCGACCCGCACGGACGTCTACCAGGCCTCCCTCACCGACCTGCCCGACGGGTTCATGATCGCGCCGATGGCCCGCGCCAAGGTGTGCGACGACGTCGCCGAGGGACTGCTGCCGGTCAAGGCGATGCTCGGCTTCTACATCGGCGGCATGGGGCACGCGGCACGCAACTTCCACGCCGACCTGATGGCGCGCATGGGCTACGAGGAGGAGGCCCGCCGCATCCAGGAGCTGTTCCTGGCCGGGCGCAAGGAGGAGGCGGTGCTGGCCGTCCCGGACGCGTTCGCCGACGAGATCTCGCTGATCGGCCCCCGGGAGCGGATCGCCGAACGCCTCGAACTGTGGCGCAAGGGCCCGGTCACCGACCTCCTGCTGACCGCCCCGGACCCGCACACCCTGCGCGTCCTGGCGGAGCTCAACAGCTGAGGCGACCGAGCCAAGTCACCTACCCCCGGGCCTCGTTGTAGCTTCAACCCATCCGGTAGATTCCCGGAGACTGATTCCGATCCTGACGGGGCTGACGTGTTAGAGCTGACGGGGAGCGGCGCCGAGCCGCTGGAGCCGGACGATCCGCGCCAGATCGGGCCGATCCCGCTGGCGGGCCGGCTGGGGGCCGGTGGCATGGGACGGGTGTACCTCGGGGTGCAGGACGGCCGGTACGTCGCCGTCAAACAACTGCTGGCCTCCGTCGTCGGCGAGGACAAGGACTTCGTGCGCCGCTTCGGGCACGAGCTGGACAACCTCGCCCGGCTGCCCGCCGGTGCCACCGCACCGCTGCTCGGCAGCGACCGCACCGCCCGACCCCCGTGGTTCGCCACCGCGTACGTCCCCGGGCTCACCCTGCGCGAAGCCCTGGAGCTGAACGGCAGCTCCCTGCCCGCGGACGCCCTGTGGCTGCTGCTGCGGGAGGCGGCGGCGGGTCTGGCGCAGGTGCACGCGCTGGACATGGTGCACCGGGACCTCAAGCCGTCCAACGTCATGCTGACCGTCGACGGACTCACCCTCATCGACTTCGGCGTCGCCCGGGCCGCCGAGCAGTCCCAGCTGACCCGGACCGGCATGGTCGTGGGCACACCCGCCTACATGGCGCCCGAACAGGCCTCGGGCAGCCGGGGTTTGAGCGGCGCCACCGACGTGTTCGCACTGGGCTCGGTCCTCGCGTACGCGGCGAGCGGACGGCCGCCCTTCGGCGACGAGTCCGGGCACGGCGTGCTGTACCGCATCGTCCACGAGGAACCCGACCTGGAGCCGCTGCGGGCCTCGGCCCCGGACCTGGCCGACCTCGTCGCCACCTGCCTCGCCAAGGACCCGGCGGACCGCCCCACGGCCGCCGAGCTCCTCGAACGCGCCACGCGGGAGGGCCCGTTCACGGCCCCGCTGTGGCCGGCGGCCGTCCACGAGCGGCTGTCGGAGAGGGCCGCCTTCGCCGCGGACGTCCAGGAGATCGACCTGCCGACGGTCCCGCTCGCGGGCGGGACGCCGGACACGGAAGCCGAAGCGGAAGCGGGGAAGGAGCCGGAGGAGAAGCCGGAGCCGGCGGTCATCCCCGTGCCGGTGCCGGACCCGACCCCGAGCCCCTCCCCGGCGGCCGCCGAGCCGCGTCCGGAACGCCGCCGCCGCGTCCGCATCGTTCTCGCCGTCGTCCCCGTCGTCCTGGTCGCGGGCGGTACGACCCTCGCCATCCAGTACCTGCCGAACGTGTCCTCCCCACCGGCCGAGGCCAACGGCGCCCCGCACTCCTCCGCATCGGCCCCCGCCGACCCGACCGGCGCGGCGTCGGCCGGTAGCCCGTCCGGTCAGGCGTCACCGGCGCAGTCGCCGACCGACGGCAAGACCGATGACGGCGCCCAGAACGCACAGGGCGGGGTGGGCGACCCCAACGCCTCGGGTGCCGGGAGCGCGGGAACGGGTGCCAACACGGGGTCCAGCGCCGGCACCGGTACCAGTACCGGCACCGGCACCGGCACCGGACCGAGCGGCGGCGGCGGCCAGAACGGCGGTTCCGCCGGCACGGGCAGCTCCGCGGGCACCCACACCTCCGCGCCCCCCACCAGTCCCAAGACCACGGCCGCCCCGCCACCCGCCTCCGGCACCTACCGCTACCGCAACGGCAGCAACGGCAAGTGCCTCAACCAGGTCTACGGCGCCTCGAGCTTCGCCGAATGCCCGGACGCGTCCACCCAGTGGACCGTGCAGGGGCGCTCCGACGGCAGCTTCAAGCTCGTCAACAAGCAGAGCGGCGGCTGCCTGTATTCCAACGGGCTCGGCCAGGCCGTCTTCGTCGGCGACTGCTCCCAGGACATCGGCCGGATCTGGCGCAACGGCTCGTCCGGCAGCCTGGTGGCCGACTACGGCGGCGGCTGCCTCGACCTCGGCATGAGCGGCACCACCGGCCTGCTGACGGCGAGCTGCGACGGGGACTCCTCGCAGCGCTGGACCAAGCAGAGCTAGGGCTTGTCGTCGGCCCCGGGGGTGTCCTGCGGCAGCGCGGCCAGTACCTCGCGCAGGTCCAGCGGCATGACGGCGATGTCGATGGTGCCGCCGCCCTCGTAGGCGCAGGTCACGATCCGCGAGCCGGGGTTGATGGAGAGCCCTTCCCGCACGGAGGGGGCCCGCAAACCGGTGGCGCGGCCGCCTGGCAGCGGCACGGGCTCGCCCCGCCGCGGGACCCAGCGGGCCGCGCCCTGGTCGGCGTACAGCTTGCCGAGCCGCCAACGGCCCTCGCCGGCCGGATGCCGCGCCATTCCGGGGATCCCGGCCTCGGGCCCGGCGGCAAGCCGGCGCAGGTGCTTGCGCCGCAGCAGCCAGCCGGCTCCGGCGGCGCCGAGGACGGCAACCACGATCTCGATCACGCGACCCATTCAAGCAGGTCGCACGAGCCCTGGCCGCCCGGCTCGGACGCGCTCGGGACCTGGTCGGTGACCTCCGCGCCGGCGCTCTTCCCGGCGTCCTTCAGGGCGCGGCGGAGTCGGGCGGTACGGGGTATCGACAAGGGTGCCTCCGGGGGCTCGGGGATCTTCCGCAGCCTCGCCCGGGGCACCCGGTTCCGCCACTCGGGGGACCCGTTCGGGCTATCCGCCCAGCTGGGAGAGGCTCGGGACCTGGTCCGTGACCTCGGCGCCCGCGCTCTTGCCCGCGCCCTTGACCCCGTCGATCACGTTCTTGAAGGAGTCGATGTCGGCATCGCCCGCCTCACCCTTGCGCAGCTTGGTGCCCAGGCCCTTGAGGGAGTCGATGCCGGCCGTCAGCGGGACCATCGCCTTCGACAGCAGCGGGTCGCCCTTGGCGTTGTCGGCGGCCGCCTTGAGCCGGTTGTACGCGAAGGCGCCCGCGAGGCCGGCCTTGATGAGCGCGAAGGTGCGGCCCTTGGCGCCCTTCTTGAACTTGCCCTCGCGGTACGGCTTGATGATCCACTGGTAGGTCGCCCCGGCCGCGAGCCCGGCGTTGGCGACGAAGCGCGTCTTGGCGAACTTCTGCCGCTCGGCGGAGGTGCTCGGCGAGGGCGTCGGGGCGGCCAGTTCATCGGCCTCCCCGGCGGCCGGCACCGCGGCCGCGAGCGCCGCCAGCTCGGCGGCCGAGGCCATGGAGACCTGGTCCGCCCGGCTGCTGCCGCCGCCGGAGCCGCCGCACGCGGTGGCACCGGCGAGCAACGCGGTGGACAGCGCCACCGCCGTGAGGGCGCGACGGAATCGCGAGGTCCTGGACGTGACTACGGACACGGTTTCCTCCGGGGGCTGGGGCGTCCCCCGCAGCCTCCCCCCGGCCCGGCCCCCGCACCACTGGTGGTACCCCGTTAGGGTTTGGGGCGCGTGCGAGCGGCAAGACGCTCCACATGCGCTCACACACGCACTCTCGAGAACACGCCCGAGGAAGCAGTCAGGCAGGACGGGCCGTCGCGCTCGTGGCGGACGTGCTCGCCTTCGTGATCGTCCTGTGGATCCTGCTGTACCTGCTCGACGCCAACCGGGGCAACGAGCTGGTGGAGTTCGTCCACGACACCGCCACCTGGCTGTCCACCTGGACCTACGACCTGTTCACCTTCAGCCGCGAGTGGGTCCAGGTCGTGTTCGGCTACGGCCTGGCGGCCGTGGTCTACGTCCTCGTGGGCCACGCCGTCGCCGGGTGGCTGTACCGCCGCTGAGGCCCGTCCTTCGGATCGGGCCTCAGGGCGTCCCCTGGAAACCGCAGCAGTCGGGCTCCAGTCCGGCCGGGAGCGATGTCCCGCCGAACACCTGGGTCGTCGCCTCGTCCCCGCCCAGTGCCGCGACGGCGAGCAGCAGCGACCCGGCGGTCCAGGTGGTCTGCTCGACCGGCCAGACCGCCTTGTCCTGGAACACGTAGCCCGTCCAGTACATGCCGTTTTCGGCACGCAGGTGGCCTATGGAGCGCAGGATCTCCAGCGCCCGGTCCGACTCCCCCGTCGCCCACAGCGCGAGCGCCAGCTCGCAGGACTCCCCGCCCGTCACCCACGGGTTCGGCAGGACGCAGCGCACGCCCAGGTCCGGGACGACGAACTCCTCCCACCGCTCCTCGATGCGCGCCTTGGCCTCGGGGCCGGTCAGCGCGCCGCCGAGGACCGGGTAGTACCAGTCCATCGAGTAGTGGTTCTTGTCGAGGAACCGCTCGGGGTGGCGGCGTATCGCGTGCCGCAGCGCGCCCACGGCGAGCTCCCAGTCGGGCTGCGGCTCCTCGCGGTGCTCGGCGACGGCCAGCGCGCAGCGCAGCGCCTGGTGGATGGAGGAGGACCCGGTGAGCAGGGCGTCGGTGACGGCGGTGCCGTCCGGCTCCCGCTTCCAGCCGATCTCGCCACCGGGCTGCTGGAGGGCGAGGACGCACTCCACGGCCGAGTAGACGGTCGGCCACATCCGATCGAGGAAGGCGTCGTCGCCGGTGGCGAGGTAGTGGTGCCAGACGCCGACGGCTATGTACGCCGTGAAGTTGGACTCCCGGCTCGCGTCCTGCGGCTGCGCGGTGTCCACGCCGTCCGCCCGGTCGGCGTAGGCCGCGTACCAGGAACCGTCCTCGTTCTGGTGTCGGGCCAGCCACTCGTAGGCGCGCTCGGCGGCCTCGTGCTCGCCGGCCGCGTCCAGGGCCATCGCGGCCTCGGTGTGGTCCCACGGGTCGAGGTGGTGGCCGCGGAACCACGGGATGGCCCCGTCGGCGCGCTGCGCGGCGAGGATCCCGGCGACGGTCTCGGCGGCCTGCTCGGCGGTCAACACCCCGTCGAGGACCAGGTGTTCGGTGCGCTCCGGCGAGCTCACTTGGTGGCGCCCGCGGCGTCGACGGGAAGGTGGGGCTTGGTCGCGTACGCCACGAAGCTCTTGCCTATGACCGGGTTGAGGGCCTGCTCCGCGATCCGCGTGAGCGCCGGCTTCTTCATGATGTCCCAGACCAGGAGCTTGTGGTACGCCCTGACGGGCAGCGCCTTGTCGTTGTCGACGCCGAAGGCGCACTTGAGCCACCAGTACGGGGAGTGCAGCCCGTGCGCGTGGTGGGTGCCGTACGGCTTGAGGCCCGCGGCCTCCATCTTGCCGAGCAGCTCGTCCGCCTTGTAGATGCGGATGTGGCCGCCCTCGACCTCGTGGTACGCGTCGCTCAGCGCCCAGCAGATCTTCTCGGGGCCGTAGCGCGGGACGGTGATGGCGATGCGCCCGCCGGGCTTGAGCACGCGCACCATCTCGGCGAGCACGCCCTTGTCGTCGGGGATGTGCTCCATGACCTCGGAGATGATGACGACGTCGAAGGACTCGTCGGGGAAGGGCAGCGCGAGCGCGTCGCCCTCCATGGCGGTGGCGGTGGCGCCGGCCGGGGCCTCGCCGGCCTCCTTCATCGCCGCGAACCACTTGGCGACCTCGCGGATCTCCTCGCCGTTGCGGTCGAGCGCGACCACCTGGGCGCCGCGCCGATAGCACTCGAAGGCATGCCGGCCTGCGCCGCAGCCCAGATCGAGCACACGGTCGCCTGCGGCGAGCGGGAACCGGGAGAAATCGACGGTCAGCACGGGGTCCTGCCTTCGCGGTCGCGGGGGTGGTGAGGGAGAAGCGGAGTCTGGGGGTGCGTCACCGCGGACGGCGGGTCCGGGCGGCCGCGGCCTGCTCGATGGCGGCGCGGTAGTGCGCGGCGGTGCCCTCGGCGGCCTTGGCCCAGGTGAACCGGGTCAGCACCCGCTCCCGCCCGGCGGCGCCGAGCCGCGCGCGCAGCTCCGGGTCGCCCAGCACCCGGCCCAGCGCGGAGGCCAGCGCGCCCGCGTCGCCCGGGGGCACCGCGAGGCAGGTCTCCCCGTCGGGGCCGGCGACCTCGGGGATCGCCCCGCCGGTCGTGGCGACGAGCGGGGTGCCGGTGGCCATGGCCTCGGCCGCCGGCAGCGAGAAGCCCTCGTAGAGGGAGGGAACGCAGGCGACCTGCGCGCTGCGGACCAGGTCGACGAGCTCGGTGTCGGTGATGCCCTTGACGAAGCGGACCGCGTCCTGGAGCCCGTACGTCTCGATCGCGCGGGCGACGGGACCCTGCTCGGCCCGCTTGCCGACGACGACGAGGTGCGCGTCGGGCTGCTCGGTACGCAGCTTCGCGAGTGCCTCGACGAGGTGGACGAGCCCCTTGAGCGGGACGTCGGCGCTGGAGGTGGTCACGATGCGGCCCGGTACCTCGGCCACGGAAGCGTCCGGCGACCACAGGTCCGTGTCGGCGCCGATGTGCACGACGTGGATGCGCTCGTCGCGTACGCCGAGGTGCTCGGCGATCTCCTGCCGGGAGGACCCGGACACGGTGAGCACGGAGGGCAGGCGCCGGGCGACGCGCCCCTGCATGCGCGTGAAGCCGTACCAACGGCGCACGGACGCCCGCCTCATGCGGTCCTTCGCGGCGGCGAGGTCGAGCGCGCGGTCCACTGTGATGGGGTGGTGGATGGTGGTCACCAGGGGCGCACCGAGGTCCCCCAACAGCCCGTACCCGAGGGTCTGATTGTCGTGGATCACGTCGAACTCCCCCGCGCGGGCGGCGAGATGGCGCCGGGCCCGCAGCGAGAAGGTCAGCGGCTCGGGGAAGCCGCCGGTCCACATCGTCGCGACCTCAAGGGCGTCGATCCAGTCCCGGTACTCGCCGCGCTTCGGCGTGCGGAAGGGGTCGGGCTGCCGGTAGAGGTCGAGGCTGGGCAGCTCGGTGAGCGTGGCGCCCGTGTCGAGGACCGGGTACGGCTGCGCGCCGATGACCTCGACGGAGTGTCCGAGGCGTACGAGCTCGCGCGAGAGGTGGCGGACGTAGACGCCCTGGCCGCCGCAGAACGGGTTCCCCTTATAGGTGAGGAGTGCGATGCGTAGCGGGCGGTCGCCGTCGGTGGCGGAACCCGCGAAAGGGCTCGTCACCATGGCCTCAGCGGTCACTCTCGGCCCCCTTCTCCCTGCACTTTCGCCGGAGCGTAACCGCTCGGATAATGTAGAACAAGTTGCAGACTTGATCCGTTGAAGAGCATTGAATCTACCGGCCGGAAACCACACCGTAAGAGGCGGAGCAGGTGATTCGCGCCACGACACCGACGCCTGAGATGCTGGCCCCGAATCAGTCCACACCCGCCCCACGCACACCCCCCGCAACGACACGGAACGCCACGGAACGGGACACATGACACCGGAAGCGAAGCCCCTCGCCACCACGGTCACCACACCGGCGTCCCCGCCCCTGACGGAACGCCAGGAGGCCCGCCGCCGCCGGATCCTGCACGCCAGCGCCCAGTTGGCCAGCCGGGGCGGCTTTGACGCGGTGCAGATGCGGGAGGTCGCGGAGTCCTCCAGCGTGGCGCTGGGCACGCTCTACCGGTACTTCCCGTCCAAGGTGCACCTGCTGGTCGCCACCATGCAGGACCAGCTCCAGCACATGCACACCACGCTGCGCAAGCGCCCGCCGGCCGGCGACGACCCGGCGGCCCGGGTCGCGGAAACCCTGATGCGCGCCTTCCGCGCCCTCCAGCGCGAACCGCACCTGGCGGACGCGATGGTCAGGGCCCTCACCTTCGCGGACCGCAGCGTGAGCCCCGAGGTGGACACGGTGTCCCGGCTGACCACGGCGATCATCCTGGACGCGATGGGCCTGGAGGCCCCGCCGACGGCGGAACAGCTCTCGGCGGTCCGGGTCATCGAGCACACCTGGCACTCGGCCCTGATCACCTGGCTCTCGGGCCGCGCCTCGATAGCGCAGGTCAAGATCGACATCGAAACGGTCTGCCGCCTGATCGACCTGACGGCGCCGGAAAAGGCCTGAAGGTGTCGTAGGGGGTGGGGCGGGGGTCGTACGGACTCACGCGCGCGGGACTCCTCCCCCCTCGGGGCACGCCCCGCGGCGGTGGCTGCCCACCCGCCCCCTCGGCGGTGGGGCGGGGGTGGCCCGTCCTGTACGGCGGGACCTGGGAATGGCGGGGTCCGAGCCGGGCGGAATCAGAGAGGTCTTGGGGGTTTCCCGTCAGTCCCATAGTCCTTCCGTGTCGGGCCGGTCTGTCAAGGGCGCTCCTCCTTCGTCGTCGCGTCGCTGCGCGACGGCCTGCGGCCGCCCTTGACAGACCGTCCCGCCACGGAAAGACAAGAGACTGCCGGGAAACCCCCAAAAGAACGGGCCGGTCCTAGATTTCAAGGACGGGGCGATCAGGGATGTCCGGCCGGGTTCCCGGCGGCAGGCCCCGGCCCGGGCCCTTCCAGACCGCCCTCCGGGTCGGGGGCAGCCCAACCACCCCCAAACACCGACCAAATGACGCCGGCAGGAGGTCAGACGGGCACCTCGCGTCAAATCGCTACGCGCTCCTCAACGACGGCGTCCGACAGCCGCCTGGGGCCGATACCCGCACCAAAACAGCGACCAGAAGCACATCAGCATCCGACGAGCGCGACAGATCGCTACGCGCTGCCCATATTTCGGCGTCCAACGGCCGCCCGGGGCCGATGCCCGGAACCCCACTCTCGCCGCGAGCCAGGCCGTTTCGTTTGGATCACCGGGCAGACCAGAGGAAGGTGCCCGCGACGCGCAGTCCTGCCATGTAGATGGTCGCCGTCTTCTCGCTTGTATGCCTCGCGGTCGAAGGCGGGTGGCCACCGGCCGCCCCGCTTCGGCGCCCGGTCCGGGAGCAATGGCTCAATCCGCGCCCACTGCACGTCAGGCAACGGCATAACAAGACCAACGATCAGATGATCCGAAGGAAGCGGGCCTACTATCCTCGCCATGGGCACAGTGATCATGACCGTCAGTCTGGCCTTCGTCGGGTACATGGCGACGTATGTCAATGGGCTGCGGCTCGCGCAGCGGCAGGCCCGGCTCGCTCGAGTGAACCAGCAGTTGAGCGACTTCTACGGCCCGCTCTTCGCGCTCATGGAGGCCAACAGTCGTGCCTATGACGCGTTTTGTGAGCGGTATGCCCGCCCTGATGGGATTCACCCCTTCGACCACAACGTTCCCCCCACCGAGGAAGAGCTCGCCGAGTGGCGCATCTGGGCCACGACCGTCTTCCTGCCCAACATCCAAAAGATGCGCGACGTGGTCGTCACCAAGGCCGACCTCCTCATCGAGGAGGAGGTGCCGCCTGTCCTGCTCGCACTGTGCGCCCACGTATCCGGCTACGAGATCACCGCGGCGCGCTGGGCATCTGGTGAGTTCGGCGAATACAAGTCCGTCATCCAGTTCCCGGGGCCAGAGCTGAAGGAGTACACCACCACACGCTTCGCGCGACTCAAGAGGCAGCAGGCTGCCCTTCTCGGTCGGCGTCGGTGAAGTCCGAGGACGATTGGGCGCTACTTCCCTGACCGGCGATCCGGTGATCCGAAAGACCCGGCCTACTAGGCGTCGAAGTCGTACTCCAGCACGTAGGAAGCGGAGTCCAGGGTCATCTCGTTGACCTCAACAGCCCGCCCGCCCTCAGCGAACGCTGTGCGGATGATCTGGATGACAGGCGTGCCCATGGAGAGCGAGAGTCGCTCGGCTTCGTCGGCTGACGGCATCCGGGAGCGGATCGCCTCTCGGAAGTGGACGGGCCCGTGCCCCAGCTCGGCCAGCCTCGCGTACGTCCCACCAGGGCCGGTATCCGTCTGGGTGATGGCAGAGTCGGCGACGAGCTCCGCCGGCAGGTACGAGGTCGCGAAAAGCACCGGCTTGCCGTCGAGGACGAAGCGGCGGCTGCGTGCCCAAACCCGAGACCCCGGGGAGATGGCGAGGACGTCGGCGATGCGACGGTCCGCCTCTTCTTCGCGCACTTGGATCTCATCGACGACGAGCTCCCGGTCTTCGGCATCGACGGACCAGATGGAACGGCCTGAGCCCCACTGCTCCTGTGCCAGCCGCTGGATGCCGCGCCGCCGCAGGGGCTTGAACGCCCGGACGAAGACACCGGCACCCTTCCGCGCCTCCGCAAGGCCTTCGTTCTGGAGCACTCCGAGGGCCTGGCGTGCGGTCATCCGAGCAACCTCGTACGTGGCCATGAGGTCGTTCTCGCCCGGCAGGCGGTCGCCCGGGCCGTACTCACCCGACTGGATGGCCTTCCTCAGCGCATCGGCGATCCGCTGGTACTTCGGCTGGCGGGTGCTGCCCTGGCTGGTCATTAAACCGATCACTCCTTCTCCTCTCTAGACACCCTAGGGCCAGAAAGAGACCGCTGCACGTACCACCGTCGAGACCCCATCCACCAGGCATTGGCAGATATCTCTAGAGATGTGTTGACGAATTGGGCTGGACCGGCTGGGATGCATCTCTAGAGAAGTTGCCTCTTGGGGACGGTCCAACGACTGAGGAGTGATCTGCATGCATCAGACTCGCGTCGGCACGGCAGCACCTGAGGTGCACCTCTGCACCAGTGCCGTGCTCAGCCCTGCCACCGAAGACGCTCGCTTGGTGGAGGTGGCAGCAGCGGTCGAACCCAGCGCGGATCTGCTCGACCGGGCGCTGGTCGGCTGGGAGCGCTTCCTGAGCACGTTCGAGGGAGCGCCCGATGAGTGAGCGATACGAGTACGTGCCCCATCGGCTACTGCGCCGTCGCGTCCGCGACATCGCATCAGGCACCGAGGGCGAGCTGATGGCGGTGATCAGCGAGAACGTCTCGGACTCCGTCGCCCACGAGCGCTGGATGGAACTCGCCTACATCCGTGGCGCGTCCGGCCGCGAGTTCACCACCGCGATCGCCAACGTCGAAGCGGCCGGTGGGGCGGACTGCCATCGGTAGCCGTGTCTCCGACGGCCGCTAGCCTCTCCCGGTGACCGATGAAGCTGAAGTCTGGAACCGCTTCGCCTCCCTCTTGCCTACCGCCAAGGCTCAGGAAGTCCGTGATTGCTGGGACATCGGCGAGCAGGAGGCGGGGCTGGACCTGCTGGTGGGAGCCCTGCTCGAACATCAGGTGCCCCTCAGTGAGACCATCCGAGCGGAGATCTCGGTGGTGGCGGAGACGTGGAGCGAGCGGCACGCCATTTCCTCTCGTCTCTTGGAGTGTCCTGGTGATGGCCTCCCCACCACTGTGGAGCTGATCGAAGGCCCTGACACCGTCCCTCTGAGCGACCCCTCGCTGATCGACCCGAAGCTGGCCGGCTTCCTACTGATCCCCTGGATCCGATGCACGACCTCCGGGCGGCTCCTGATCCGTGCTCATGTCGAAGAGCCTTGGGGCATGTCGTTCATTCCCGAGCACTACGCCGTCCTGGCCTCCGAACAGGGGCCGTCCCTCCGGCTCTTCGAGTCGTCTGCCGCCTGGGAAGCCCTTCAGGAACTCGTTCAGAAGCGACCGGCCGCGGAGGCTTGACGACAATGACTCCATGAAGTCAAGCAACCGGATCATCGTCGCCTTGGATTTCGACGGCCGTCGAGCGGCCGAGCAGGTCGTCGACCGTCTGGGCGACGAGTGCCGCTTCTACAAGGTCGGGCTGGAGCTGCTCACGGCGGCGGGACCCGATCTCGTCGAGTCCCTCGTCGCCAGGGGCAATGAGGTGTTCCTGGACCTGAAGCTCTTCGAGATCCCGAACTCCGTTGCCGGCGCGGTCCGTGCGGCAGGGGCACTGGGCGCGTCGATGGTGACGGTGCACGCCATGGGCGGCACCGACATCATGGCCGCCGCTGTCGCCGCCGCCCGCGACTTCCCTCGCCTGCGCGTCTTGGCCCTGACCGTCGTCACCAGCATGACCGGCTCCGACCTCACGGACATCGGGGTCAACGCCTCGACCGAGGAACAGGTACTGCGCCTGGCCAGGCTGGCCTCCAACGCCGGCTGCCATGGTGTGATCGCCTCACCTCAGGAAGCCGCGCAGCTGCGGGATGTATTGGGCGCCGGCTCCCTGATCGTCACGCCGGGGGTCACGCTGCCCGGTACATCCCCGACAGAGCACGCCCGCCCCGGAACACCACGTGCCGCCATCACCGCCGGTGCGTCACACATCGTTGTGGGCCGTTCGGTCACCCGAGCCGAAGACCCCGTCGCAGCGGTCCGACTCGTCCGCGCCGACTTCGGCCTGTGACCAGCCCATGCCGGTCTGGTCGACGCCAGACGACGTCAGCTGTGTAGCGATCCGTGGCGGCTCATGACCAGCCCCAGACGGTCGTCGGACGCCGTCGGCGAGGAGCGCGTAGCGATTTGACGCGACTTGGCCGCCTGACCTCCCGCCAGCGTCATTTGGTCGCTGTTTGGGGGTGGTTGGGCTGCCCCCGACCCGGAAAGCGGTCCGGAGGGGCCCGGGCCGGGGTCTGCCGCCGGGAACCCGGCCGTCCATCGCGACCGCCCCGTCCTTGATCCTCGGACCGGCCCGTTCTTTTGGGGGTTTCCCGGCAGTCTTCGTTTTTCCGTGGCGGGACGGTCTGTCAAGGGTGGAGCGCAGCGACATCGCGCAGCGACGCGACGACGAAGGAGGAGCGCCCTTGACAGGCCGGCCCGACACGGAAGGACGATGAGACTGACGGGAAACCCCCAAGGCGTCCCTGATTCCGCCCGGCTCGGACCCCGCCACCGAAGCCCCCGACCCGTTGCCAAGAGCGTGCGGCGTGCAGCGGGCGGCTCGGAGCTACTCCTCCGGCGGGAACACCGGTTCGCCCGTTTCGGCCAGGGTGATCATGATGGCCTCCACCGGGCAGCCCTCCGCCGCCGTCAGGATGGGTTCGTTCGCGTCCGACTCCGGGGTGCGGGGGTGGGACTGGCGGGCCGAGTCCAGGACGAAGCCGTCCGGGGCGTGGTTGACGCACATGCCCGAGCCGATGCAGACGCCCCGGTCCACCTCGACCTGCCAGCGGTCACCCATCACTCACCCGCCGTGTAGCCGGCCGGCAGGTGGATCATCTTGTGCTCCAGGTATTCGGACAGGCCCTCGGGGCCGAATTCCCGTCCCACGCCGCTGTTCTTGTAGCCGCCGAAGGGGCCCAGCATGTCCAGGCTGAAGGTGTTGACGTTGAAGGTGCCCGTGCGCACCTGGCGGGCGAAGTCGATGCCGTGCTCGACGTCGCCGGTCCAGACGCTGCCGCTGAGCCCGAACTCCGAGTCGTTGGCGACCCGTACCGCCTCCGCCTCGTCCCCGTAGGGGATCAGGCAGACGACCGGGCCGAAGATCTCCTCCTGGGCGATCCGCATCGAGTTGTCGACGTCGCCGAAGAGGGTGGGTTCCACGTACCAGCCACGCTCCAGGCCCGCCGGGCGGCCGCCGCCGGAGAGGACCTTGGCGCCCTCCTCCTGCCCGATGCGGATGTAGTCGAGCGAGCGCTGCTGCTGGCGCTGCGCCACGAGCGGGCCGAGCTGGGTCGCCGGGTCGAGCGGGTCGCCGACGACCAGGGCGCCGGCCGCCGCCGCGAGGGCCTCGGCGACCTCCTCGTAGCGGCTGCGCGGGGCGAGGACGCGGGTCTGGGCCACGCATGCCTGGCCGTTGTTCATCCAGGCGGCCGGGACGATGCCGGCGATGGTGGCGTCGAGGTCGGCGTCCGGGAGGATCACGGCGGCGGACTTGCCGCCGAGTTCGAGGGTGACGCGGGTCAGGTTGCGCGCGGCGACCTCCATCACGCGCCGACCGGCGGCGACGGAGCCGGTGAAGGCGACCTTGTCCACGCCGGGGTGGCCGACCAGGTACTCGCTGACCTCGCGGTCGGCGGGCAGGATCGACAGCACGCCCTCCGGCAGGCCCGCCTCCCGGGCGATGTCGGCCAGGATGTAGGAGTCCAGCGGGGCTTCCGGCGAGGGCTTGAGGATGACGGTGGAGCCGGTGAGCAGCGCGGGGGCCAGCTTGGCCGCCGCGACGAACTGCGGGACGTTCCACGGGATGACGGCCGCCACGACGCCGACGGGCTCGCGGCGCACGAGGATCGGGCCGAGCACGCCCGCTCGGCGCTCCTCGTACGGGTAGGCGCGCGCGACGGTGATCGCGGCGTCGTAGACCATCATCGGGCCGAGCGCCTGGGCGAGGATGCTCCAGGAGTACGGGGAGCCGTTCTGGGAGCTGATCGAGCGGGCGATCTCCTCGTGGCGGACGGCGATGGCGTCCTTGATCCGGGAGACGACGGCGATGCGCTCGTCCAGGGTCATCCGCGGCCAGGGGCCTTCGTCGAAGGCCTTGCGGGCGGCGGCCACGGCGCGGTCCACGTCCGCCTTCGAGGCGTGCGGGACGGAGCCGATGACCTGCTCGGTGTGGGGGGAGACGATCCGGATCGTGTCGGTGCCCAGCGGATCCGTCCACTCCCCGCCGATGAACAGTTGTCCGTGTTCCACGAGCTCGGTCATGGCTGAGGCCTCCTGCGGCTTGGCGTTGCAGAACTGATACCAGTTCTAGTTCGAGGAGTCCACGGCCAGGACGGAAGAGCGAAGAAGATCCAACGACTAGTCAGAAAGCCGAAGAAGTGGTCGACTTGGGCTACTAGTGGAACAGGTTCTCGTTAGAGGCAGGGGACGGCGAATGACAGAGGACGCAGCAGAGGACACGCCGCACGTCACCGATCACGGCGGCGGCGTGTGGGGGATCAAGGTCCCCATCCCCGACAACCCGCTCGGCCACACCCTCGTCCACGTCCTCGACACCGACCGCGGCCCGGTCCTCGTCGACACAGGCTGGGACGACCCCGAGTCCTGGGACACCCTCGTCGCGGGCCTCGCCGCGCTCGGCATCGCGATCGCCGACGTCCACGGCGTCGTCATCACCCACCATCACCCCGACCACCACGGCCTGTCCGGCCAGGTCCGCGAGGCGTCCGGGGCCTGGATCGCCATGCACGCCGCCGACACCGAGGTCGTCGTACGCACCCGGGCCTCCGAGCCGGGCGTCTGGTTCGACTACATGAGCGAGAAGCTCGCCGCGGCCGGAGCCCCCGAGGCGCACATCGCCCCGCTCCGCGCCGCCCGCGCCGGCGGCCGGATGCGTACGCTGCCCGGGCTGCGGGCCGCCGTCCCCGACCGGGAGATCGTCCCCGGCGAGCTGCTGCCGCTGGCCGGGCGCCGACTGCGCGCGATCTGGACCCCGGGCCACACGCCCGGCCACGTCTGCCTCCACCTGGAGGAGGCCCACCCGGCGAACCTCCCCGGCAACGGCCGCCTCTTCTCCGGGGACCACCTGCTCCCCGGGATCTCCCCGCACATCGGCCTGTACGAGGACCCGCAGAGCGACCGGGTCACCGACCCCCTCGGCGACTACCTCGACTCCCTCGAACGCATCGGCCGCCTCGACCCGGCCGAGGTGCTCCCCGCCCACCAGCACGCCTTCACCGACGCGCCGGCCCGCGTACGGGAGCTGCTGGACCACCACGAGGAGCGGCTGACCGGGCTGTGGGCGCTGCTCGCCGAGCCGCTGACCCCCTGGGGGCTGGCGGAGCGGATGGAGTGGAACCGGCCCTGGGAGCAGATCCCGTACGGCTCCCGCAACATCGCCGTCTCGGAAGCGGAGGCCCACCTGCGGCGGCTGGTGAAGCAGGGCCGCGCCGAGGCCGTCCCGGGCACGGACCCGGTGACGTACCGGGCGCTGTAGGCGCCCACCGGTGGGTGGCCGGTAAGGGGCCCTGCCGGCCGGCACCACCATGCCCGTGGGCTACGGGCCGGTACAGTGAGCGGGTCGTCCTCACTTCCGTACGGGGGGAAGCCGGTGCGAATCCGGCGCTGACCCGCAACCGTGACCCGCCCCGGCCTCCGTCGGGCGGGGAGCCGGAATGCCCCGTGCGGAGGTGCGCGGCTCGTGCCGTCGGGTCCTCCGGCGGCCGGCACCGTCGAGGTAAACGGAGCCGGAGCCCGGTGCCTTCGCGTGCCTGCCTCCAGCTCCCCAGCAGGAGAGGCACCCCCCGCCCCCATGAACGTCCGCCGCAGCGCCGCCACGCTCGCCGCCTCCGCCGTGCTCTGCGTGGGCGCCGCCCCCGCGGCCCTCGCCGACACCGCTTCGCCCTCCCCTTCCGCGCCTCCGGTGATCCCCTCCGGTCTGTACGGCAAGAACGACCCGACCTACGACGGCGTGTGGCGCCAGTCGTTCGCGTTGCTCGCCCAGCACACCGTCGGCGTCAAGCCCGCGAAGGAGGCCGTGGCCTGGCTGGTGGGCCAGCAGTGCGCGAACGGCGGTTTCGCCGCGTTCCGCGCGGACGCCTCCGCGGCGTGCGAGGCGACGACGATGTTCGACACGAACGCGACGGCGGCGGCCGTCCAGGCTCTGAAGGCGCTCGGCGGCCAGGACGCGGCGGTCAAGAAGGGCACGGACTGGCTGAAGTCCGTCCAGAACGAGGACGGCGGCTGGTCCTACGTCCCCGGCTCCCCCAGCGACGCCAACTCCACCGCCGTGGTGATCAGCGCCCTCGCGGTGGCGGGCGACAAGCCCGCCGAGGTGAAGTCGAAGGCGGGCAAGTCCGCCTACCAGGGCCTGGCCGCCTTCCAGCTCGGCTGCGCCACCGACCCGGCCGCCGACCGGGGCGCCTTCGCCTACCAGCCGGTCGACGGCAAGCTGATCGCCAACGCCGACGCCACCGCCGCGGCGGCACTGGCCGGCCTCGGCAAGGGCACGGCCGTGGCCCTCTCCGCCACGGACACCCCCGCCGCGCCGCTGACCTGCCCCGCGGCCTCCGCGGACGCGGCCGCCGACCCGGCGGCCCTGGCCCAGGGCGCGGCCGGCTACCTGGCCGAGGCCCTCAAGAAGGACGGCCACCTCACCGCGGTCACCCCGGGCGCGGACCAGCCCACCCCGGACACCGGCAACACCGTCGACGCGGTGATCGCCCTGGCCGCGGCCGGGCACAAGCAGTCGGCGGCGGGCGCCCTGGAGTGGCTCAAGGGCAACTCGGAGCAGTGGGCGAAGGGCAACCCGGCGGGCCTCGGCACGCTGATCCTGGCCGCCCACGCGACGGGCACGGACCCCAAGGCCTTCGGCGGCACCGACCTCGTCTCGGCGCTGAACGCGACCGGCCCGGCCCCGCAGGGCGCGGACTCGGCCGCGACCGATGTCGACGACAAGAAGGACAAGCCGTCCGGCGGCCAGAGCGTCTGGTGGATCATCGGCGCGGGCGCCGCGGCAGGCGTGGGCATCGGCATCCTGCTGAGCGGACGCCGCAAGAAGAACCAGCTCTGATGCGTCGCCGCCGCCTGCCCGCACGCGTACCGGTGCTCGCCGTGGTGCTCGGCGCCGTCCTGGCCGTACTGGCCGCGTCCCCGGCGCCGGCTTCGAGCTACCGCTACTGGTCGTTCTGGGACGCCGCGGCCGACGGCGGGTCCTGGTCGTACGCCACGGTGGGCCCCTCCATGGCCCGCCCGGCGGACGGTTCCGTGCAGGGTTTCCGGTTCGCGGTGAGCAAGGACGCGGCCGCGGAGGCGGCGCAGCCGCGGGCGGCGGCCGACTTCTCGGCGATCTGCGGGGCGACCCCGGCGGCCGAGGGGAAGAAGCGGGTGGCGCTGGTCGTCGACTTCGGCCTCCCGACGGACGCCCCGGCGGGCGAGACCCCGCCGCAGGAAGCGCCGCGCACGGCCTGTGCGCAGGTGGCCCCGGAGGCCACGACGGCGGAGGCACTGGCGTCGGTGGCGAAGCCGCTGCGCTACAACGGCGCGGCGATGCTGTGCGCGATCTCGGGCTACCCGAAGCAGGGCTGCGGCGAGCCGGTCGCCTCGCCGGCGGCCGGTTCGGACCCGGAGGCGGCGCCGGCCTCGGACTCCGACGGCGGCCCGTCGGCGGGCCTCCTGGCCGGCCTCGCGGCGTTGGCCGCCCTGGCCGCGGCCGGCATCTGGCAGTCACGCCGCCGCAACCGATGACGAACGACCAGCCGTGGGGCTGTTCAGCCCCGCCGGCGTTTGAGGCGCGGAACCTGGGGCGGAGCCCCGGCAGCGGCGCCGCACCCGACGACGTGACCCCGGCCGGGCGGAGCCACGCCGCAGCGGCAGGCCCCCCACACGGGCCGACGTACAAGAAATGGCAGGCCCCCCTCGCCGGCCGGGCGACGGCCCTGCACGCGGGGGCCTGGTGGCTTTGGGCCCTCGGGCTCGCCACCGCCGCCTCGCGGACCACCAACCCGCTCCTCCTCGGAATGATCATCGGCGTCGCCGGGTACGTGGTCGCGGCCCGCCGCACGGACGCGCCGTGGGCCCGTTCCTACGGGGCGTTCCTCAAGCTCGGCCTCTTCGTGATCGGCCTGCGCCTCCTCTTCTCCATGCTGCTGGGCTCCCCCATCCCCGGCTCGCACACCCTCTTCACCCTCCCGGAGGTCCCGCTGCCCGCCTGGGCGCAGGGCATCCGGTTCGGCGGCAAGGTGACCGCCGAGCAGCTCGTCTTCGCCTTCTACGACGGCGCCAAGCTGGCCACCCTCCTTGTCTGCGTGGGCGCCGCGAACGCCCTCGCGAACCCGGCGCGGCTGCTGAAGTCGCTCCCGGCCGCCCTGTACGAGGCGGGCGTCGCCGTGGTCGTCGCCATGACCTTCGCGCCGAACATGGTCGCCGACGTCGTCCGTCTGCGCACCGCGCGCCGGCTGCGTGGACGCCCCACCGGCGGAGTGAAGGCGATCCTCCAGATCGGCCTGCCGGTGCTGGAGGGCGCCCTGGAGCGCTCCGTCGCCATCGCCGCGTCGATGGACGCCCGCGGGTACGGCCGCACGGCCGAGGTCCCGCCCGCCGTGCGGCACACCACCAACGCCCTCACCCTCGGCGGTCTCCTCGGCATGTGCGCGGGCACGTACGGGCTGCTCGCCGCGGAAGGCGCCGCGTACGGGCTCCCCGTGCTCGGCATCGGCCTGCTGCTGGCCCTCGCGGGCCTGCGCCTCGGCGGCCGCCGGTCGGTGCGGACCCGCTACCGGCCCGACCGCTGGGGGCCGCGCGCCTGGCTCGTCGCCGGATCGGGCGCGACGGTCGCCGCGCTCCTCATATACGCGGGCACGCGCGACCCCGCCGCCCTGCACCCGGGCGTGGTGCCGCTCGCCGCACCCACGCTGCCGCTGTGGCCGGCGGCGGCGATCCTGATCGGCCTGCTGCCCGCCTTCGTGGCACCCGTACCGCCCGTACCGTCCGAGGAGGCATCCCGTTGATCCGCTTCGAGCAGGTGTCCGTCACCTACGACGGCGCGGCCGGCCCCTCTCTCCGGGGCGTCGACCTGGTGATCCCGGAAGGGGAGCTGACCCTCCTCGTCGGCCCGTCGGGGGTCGGCAAGTCCACGCTGCTCGGCGCCGTGTCCGGGCTGGTCCCGCAATTCACGGGCGGCACCCTGCGCGGCCGGGTGACGGTCGCGGGCCGCGACACCCGGACCCACAAGCCGCGCGAGCTCGCGGACGTGGTGGGCACGGTCGGCCAGGACCCCCTCGCGCACTTCGTGACGGACGTGGTGGAGGACGAGCTGGCGTACGGGATGGAGTCCCTCGGCCTGGCCCCCGCCGTGATGCGCCGTCGGGTGGAGGAGACCCTGGACCTGCTCGGCCTGAACGAACTGCGCGACCGCCCCATCGCCACCCTCTCGGGCGGGCAGCGGCAACGGGTCGCGATCGGCTCGGTCCTGACCCCGCACCCCAAGGTCCTGGTCCTGGACGAGCCGACGTCCGCGCTGGACCCGGCGGCGGCGGAGGAGGTCCTGGCTGTCCTCCAACGCCTGGTCCACGACCTCGGCACCACCGTCCTGATGGCGGAGCACCGCCTTGAGCGGGTGGTTCAGTACGCCGACCAGGTGCTGCTCCTGCCCTCCCCGGGCGCGGCCCCCGTCCTCGGCGCCCCTTCCGAGGTCATGGCCGTCTCTCCCGTCCACCCCCCGGTGGTCTCCCTGGGCCGCCTGGCGGGCTGGTCCCCCCTGCCGCTGTCGGTCCGCGACGCCCGCCGGCTGGCTGCGCCGCTGCGCGCGCGTCTTGCGGCGGCGGGGAACCCCGCGCCCCTGCTGTCCGATGCCGCGCGCGGCTCCACGTCCCGGGGCTCCGCCCCGGACCCCGCGCCGGCGGAGCCCCACCCAGCCCCGCCGGCGTTTGAGGCGCACCATCCAGCCCCGCCGGCGTTTGAGGCGCGGGGTCCGGGGCGGAGCCCCGGTTTCGGGAAGGGGCGGGGTGGGCGAAGCCGCCCGCAGGGCCCCCGCCCCGGCCTGCTCGCCCGGCTGCTCCGCACCACCGCACCCGCCCCGGCGACCGACCCGCAGCCCGAAAACGTCGCGACGGCGCACAACCTCACGGTGCGCCGCGGCCGCGCCGAAACCCTCCGCGGGATCACCCTCACCGTGGCACCCGGCGAAACCGTCGCCCTCATGGGACGCAACGGCGCCGGCAAGTCGACCCTCCTCGCCGCCCTCGTCGGCACCGTCCCGCCCGCCACCGGCGAAGTGACCGTCGGGGGCCGCGCCCCCCACCGCACCCCGCCGCCGGAGATGGTGCGCCGCGTGGGTCTCGTACCGCAGGAGCCCCGCGACCTCCTCTACGCCGACACGGTCGCCGCCGAGTGCGCCGCCGCCGACTCCGACGCGGGTGCGGCGCCCGGTACTTGCCGTGCGCTGGTGACGTCCCTGCTCCCGGACGTCCACGACGACGTCCACCCCCGGGACCTCTCCGAGGGGCAGCGCCTCGCCCTGGCCCTCGCCCTGGTGCTGACCGGCCGCCCGGCGCTGCTCCTGCTCGACGAGCCCACCCGCGGTCTGGACTACGCCGCCAAGGCCCGTCTGATCGAGATCCTCCGCGGCCTCGCCGCCGACGGCCACGCCATCGTCCTGGCCACCCATGACGTGGAGCTCGCCGCCGAGCTGGCCCACCGCGTGGTGATCCTGGCGGGCGGGGAGGTCGTCGCGGACGGCCCGACCGCCGAGGTGGTGGTCTCCTCCCCCGCCTTCGCGCCGCAGGTGGCCAAGATCCTGGCCCCGGGCCACTGGCTCACGGTGAGCGAGGTCGCCGAGGCCCTCGACGCAGCCGCCGAAGCGGGCCGCGAAGCGGGCCCCGAAGCGGACCCCGACGCAGCCGCGGAGGCGACATGAGCCGCGCGGCGAACCGCCCCGTCCGCATCGGCCCCCGCGCCGCCGCCGCACTGGTCCTCGTCACCCTCATCGGCATCGCCGCCTTCGGGTGGCCGCTCCTCGCCGACGCGCAGTCCGGGCTCGCGCACTCACAGGACGCCCCCTGGCTGTTCGCCGCGCTGCTCCCCCTCCTCGTGGCCGTCGTGGTGGCGACCATCGCGGACAACGGCATGGACTCCAAGGCTGTGGCGATGCTCGGCGTGCTCGCCGCCGTCGGGGCGGCGCTGAGGCCGCTGGGCGCGGGTACGGCCGGCCTGGAGCCCATGTTCTTCCTGATGGTGCTCAGCGGGCGGGTCCTGGGGCCGGGCTTCGGGTTCGTCCTCGGCTCCGTCACGATGTTCGCGTCCGCGCTGCTCACCGGCGGTGTCGGCCCGTGGATGCCGTTCCAGATGCTCGCGCTCGGCTGGTTCGCGCTGGGCGCCGGGCTGCTGCCCGGTCCGGAGAGGATCCGGGGCCGCGCGGAGTTGCTGATGCTGGCGGCGTACGGCTTCGTGGGCTCGTTCGCGTACGGCACGATCATGAACCTGCAGGGCTGGGTGATCCTTCAGGGCATGGGCCAGGGCGTCTCCTTCCACCCTGGGGACCCGGTCTCGGCGAACCTCGCGCGCTTCGTCGCGTACTGCCTGGCGACTTCGCTGGGCTGGGATCTGGGGCGGGCCGCGCTGACGGTCGTACTGACGCTCACGCTCGGGGCCACGCTGTTGAAGGCGCTGCGGCGGGCGACTCGGAAAGCTGCCTTCGATGCGCCGGTCTCCTTCGATTCCGGGGTCCGAGGCGGGCTCGACCACGCCCCCGAAAGGGGTACGGACGGCGACAGAGGGTGAGATTCGGGGCCTGCGGCGGTGAGCCGCCCCACAGGACCCAGGTCACATACGAACCGGGCTAGTAGTCCTTTACCGCCCCCTGTGCACCCCCTTTGCGCCGCCCGTCAGCTGCGGAAACCACGACCCGGGCCCGAGGGGGTCGTTCCGCCCCGGCTGCGAGGGCCGCTAGTAAGCGGGCTCGTTGCCAGGGGGTCGGGGCGTCTGTAGAACTGGATGGGTCGCAGGGCGGCAGGGTGTTTCACCCGCCGCCGACGAACCCCTCTCCTTCGCGTGAGTGGCTCACGCATGTCTTCGGCATGCCCGCGACCGCCCTTGTCGCCTTCGGAAGGTCAATCCGTGTCCAACGCCGTCATCCGCCGCATCGCCGCCTCGAAGAAGACCCTCGCGGGTACCGTCCTCGCCCTGGGCGTCGCCGGTTCCATGCTTGCCGCGGTTCCCGCGCAGGCCGCCCCGATGAGCGCCAAGGCGATCGCGCAGCAGATGATCAAGGACCCGGCCCAGTTCGCCGCCTTCGACAAGATCATCTCGCACGAGAGCGGCTGGGACCACACCGCGACCAACGCTTCCTCCGGCGCGTACGGCCTGGTCCAGGCCCTGCCGGCATCGAAGATGGCCTCCGCGGGCGCGGACTGGAAGACCAACCCGGCCACCCAGATCAAGTGGGGCCTGGACTACATGAACGAGCGCTACGGCTCCCCGGTCGAGGCCTGGAACTTCTGGTCCGCCAACCACTGGTACTGAGCCACCGGCGACAGCAGACGCAGCCGGCTCGGCAGCAGACATACGAAGGCCCCGGCGGCCGACCTCCCCAGGTCCGGCCACCGGGGCCTTCTGCATCCCATCCCACAGGGTTCAAAGGCGCCCGCTCGTGGGGCGCACGCGCTCACGCGCTCACGCGCTCAAAGGCGCTGGATGATCGTCCCGGTCGCCAGCGCACCGCCCGCGCACATGGTGATCAGCGCGAATTCCTTGTCGCGGCGCTCCAGCTCGTGCAGCGCGGTGGTGATCAGCCGGGCACCGGTGGCGCCGACGGGGTGGCCGAGTGCGATGCCCCCGCCGTTGACGTTGACCTTCTCCAGGTCCTGGTCGAAGACCTGGGCCCAGCTGAGGACGACGGAGGCGAAGGCCTCGTTGATCTCGACGAGGTCGATGTCCTTGAGGGACATCCCGGCCTTGCCGAGCACGGCCCGCGTCGCGTCGATCGGCCCGTCCAGGTGGTAGTGCGGGTCGGCGCCGACCAGGGTCTGGGCGACGATGCGGGCGCGCGGCTTGAGTTTGAGCGCCCGCGCCATCTTGCGGGAGGCCCACATCACGGCGGCGGCCCCGTCGGATATCTGCGAGGAGTTCCCGGCGGTGTGCACGGCGGTCGGCATGACCGGCTTGAGCCGGGCCAGGCCCTCCATGCTGGTGTCGCGCAGGCCCTCGTCCCGGTCGACCAGGCGCCACATGCCCTGTCCGGCGGCCTGCTCCTCCTCGGTGGTCGGCACCTGCACGGCGAAGGTCTCGCGCTTGAAGCGCTCCTCGGCCCAGGCGGTGGCGGCCCGCTCCTGCGAGAGCACTCCCAGCCTGTCGACGTCCTCGCGGGTGAGGCCCCGGTTGCGGGCGATGCGCTCGGCGGCCTCGAACTGGTTGGGCAGGTCGACGTTCCACTCGTCCGGGAAGGGCTTGCCGGGTCCGTGCTTGGATCCCGAGCCCAGCGGGACGCGGCTCATGGCCTCGACCCCGCAGGCGATGCCGATGTCCATGACCCCGCCGGAGATCATGTTGGCGACCATGTGGTTGGCCTGCTGCGAGCTGCCGCACTGACAGTCCACCGTCGTCGCGGCGGTCTCGTACGGGAGGCCCATGGCGAGCCAGGCGTTGCGGGCGGGGTTCATGGACTGCTCGCCCGCGTGGGTGACGGTGCCGCCGACGATCTGCTCGACGCAGTCGGGCTGGATTCCGGTTCGGGCGAGCAGTTCGCGGTAGGTCTCGCCGAGCAGGTAGGCGGGATGGAGGTTGGCGAGCGCGCCCCCGCGCTTGCCGATGGGGGTGCGTACGGCTTCGACGATGACGGGTTCCGCGGCCATGAGCTCGTCCTCTCCTGCACTGTGCCGGCGCGGCGGGCCGTCCCGGCGCCCCGCCCGAACTAGTACGCGTTCTAGTTCTCCCCGCAGTTTTATGACCTGGGGGCCCGCCACGCAAGGGTCTTGCACGCGGCCTGCACGGATTCCACACGCAACAGGTGCTGCGCCGACCCTTGTCACTTCTAGAACTCGTTACTACCTTCAAGCCAACTTCTGATGGGCCGTCAGACTTTGGAGTCGCCCGATGTCCTGCCCCGCGCTGCCCGAAGGCTTCGACGCCACCGACCCCGACCTCCTCCAAAGCCGCGTCCCGCTGCCGGAGTTCGCGGAGCTGCGGCAGACCGCACCGGTGTGGTGGTGCCCGCAGCCGCGGGGCGTCACCGGCTTCGACGACGAGGGCTACTGGGTCGTGACCCGACACGCGGACGTCAAGTACGTCTCCACGCACCCCGAGTTGTTCTCCTCCACCACCAACACGGCGATCATCCGCTTCAACGAGCACATCCAGCGTGATGCCATAGATGCCCAGCGTCTGATCATGTTGAACATGGATCCGCCGGAACACACCCGCGTACGCCAGATCGTGCAGCGCGGCTTCACCCCGCGCTCCATCCGCGGCCTGGAGGCCGCCCTGCGCGACCGGGCCCGGAAGATCGTCGAGGAGGCCGTCGCCGCCTCGGCGGACGGCAGCTTCGACTTCGTCACGCAGGTGGCCTGCGAACTCCCGCTCCAGGCCATCGCCGAGCTGATCGGCGTACCGCAGAAGGACCGCGCCAAGATCTTCGACTGGTCGAACAAGATGATCGCGTACGACGACCCGGAGTACGCGATCACCGAGGAGGTCGGCTCCAACGCGGCGGTGGAGCTCATCGGTTACGCCATGAACCTCTCCGCCGAGCGCAAGGAGTGCCCGGCCCAGGACATCGTCACGCAGCTGGTTGCCGCCGAGGGCCAGGGCAACCTCGGCTCCGACGAGTTCGGCTTCTTCGTGCTGCTGCTGGCGGTCGCGGGCAACGAGACCACGCGCAACGCCATCAGCCACGGCATGCACGCCTTCCTGACCCACCCCGAACAGTGGGAGCTGTACAAGGCGACGCGGCCGTCCACCGCCGCGGAGGAGATCGTGCGCTGGGCCACCCCGGTGGTGTCCTTCCAGCGCACCGCCACCCAGGACACCGAGCTGGGCGGCCAGAAGATCAAGGCGGGTGACCGGGTGGGGATGTTCTACTCCTCCGCCAACCACGACCCCGAGGTCTTCGAGAACCCGGACGTCTTCGACATCACCCGCGACCCGAACCCGCACCTGGGCTTCGGCGGCGGCGGTCCGCACTTCTGCCTCGGCAAGTCCCTGGCCGTGATGGAGATCGACCTGATCTTCAACGCGCTGGCGGACGCCCTGCCCGACCTGCGCCTGACCGGCGAGGCCCCGCGCCGCCTGCGCGCGGCCTGGCTCAACGGCATCAAGGAACTCCGGGTCAGCCACGGCTGACCCGTGAACCAGGGCGGCAGGGGCCGCCTCCTCCCACGCCCGGCCCCTGCCGCCCGCCGGCTACGGTGACCGCCATGGAAACTGTGAGTCATTCCCCAACCGAGGGCGTGTACGCGGCAGATGACTACGTCCACGCCATGGAGGTGCGCGGCGCCCGGCGCACCCTCTACGTGGCCGGGACGATGGGCCTCGACGAGGCCGGCAAGCCGGGGGCCGGCCTGGCCGAGCAGCTGGAACTGATCTGGGCGAACATACGGACGATCCTGGCGTCGGCGGACATGACCGTGGACAACATCGTCCGGGTCACCAGCTGCCTGCGGGACGTCTCGTACGCGCAGGAGAACGCGCGGGCGCGGCTGGCGGCGCTCGGCGGGCGCAAGGTGCCCACCACGGCGCTCGTGGCGCAGACGCTGTCCCAGGACTGGCTGGTCGAGATCGAGGTGATCGCGGCGGCGTGACGCGCCGCCGGACAGCGGCGCGGCCGCGACCCTACGACGGCGGCCCCACTGCGGCGGCCCTACTGCGGCCCTACTGCGGCCCTGCGGCGGCGGTCCTACTGCGGCCCTGCGTCGCCCGAGTGGCGCCGGGGCCGCCACCGGCGGATCCTGACAGGACGCGGCGATCCACCGACGGGGTGCCGGGGCGGGAGACACTCCGCCCCGGCACCCCGTCGGCGTTCCGTCGTCACCCGCCGTCATCCCGGGGTGAGGAGCCGCCATGTCCGCCACCGTGTTCGACGAGCTCGCCAAGGCCTTCCGCGGGCCACTCGTACGGCCCGGCGACAGCGGCTACGACGAGGCCCGACGCATCTGGAACGGCTCCATCGACCGCCGCCCCTCCCTCATCGCCCGCTGCACGGGCGCCGCCGACGTGATCGCCGCCGTGCGCTGCGCCGGCCCCGCCGGACCGGCGGCCGGGCTGCCCCTCGCGGTGCGCGGCGGCGGGCACAGCTTCCCCGGTCAGTCGGTGTGCGACGACGGCATCGTCATCGACCTCTCCCTGATGAAGGGCATCCGGGTGGACCCCGAGGCCCTCACCGTCCGGGCCCAGGCCGGTGTGCTCCTCGGCGAGCTGGACCACGAGACACAGGCCTTCGGGCTGGCCGTGCCCGCAGGGATCGTCACCCACACCGGGCTGGCGGGGCTCACCCTCGGCGGCGGCA
This sequence comes from Streptomyces sp. NPDC059874, assembly GCF_042731135.1. Taxonomy (NCBI): domain Bacteria; kingdom Bacillati; phylum Actinomycetota; class Actinomycetes; order Kitasatosporales; family Streptomycetaceae; genus Streptomyces; species Streptomyces sp. NPDC059874. Next base: position 43,732 of record NZ_JBHWJY010000030.1, on the reverse strand, counting down.
TCGGCTGGCTGATGCGCAAGTACGGGCTCACCATCGACCAGCTGCTCTCGGTGGACCTGGTCACCGCCGACGGCACCCTCCTCAAGGCGAGCACGGACGAGAACCCGGACCTCTTCTGGGGCGTGCGTGGCGGCGGCGGCAACTTCGGGGTCGTCACCGAGTTCGAGTTCCGACTCAACCCGGTCGGGCCCGTCGTCCTGGCCGGTCCCATCGTCTGGCACATGGCGGATTCGGCCCGGCTGATGCGCTTCTACCGCGAATGGATCACCGACGTACCGGACGACCTGACCACGGCCGTGGTGCACCGCAAGGCGCCGCCGCTGCCGTTCGTACCGGCGGAGCTGCACGGGAAACCGGTGGTCATGGTGGTGTGCTGCTACGCCGGCCCGATCGAGGAGGGCGAGCGGGTGCTGCGGCCGCTGCGCGCGTGGGGGCCGCCACCGGAGCTGGACCTGTGCGCGCCCAAGCCCTTCACCGAGCACCAGGCCATGTTCGATCCGTCGTTCCCGCCCGGCCGCTGGTACTACTTCAAATCCTGCGACGTGGACCGGCTCACCGACGAGGTGATCGACGCCACTGCCGAGCACGCGGCGCGGATCGTCTCCCCGCTCACCGCGTTCCCGATCTTCCAGTTGGGCGGCGCCATCGGCGGCGTCGGCGAGGACGAGACGGCCTTCGGCGGGCGCGGCGCCGGCCACACCTTCAACATCAACGGCACCTGCGAGGGCCCCGAGGGCTTCGAGCAGGAGCGTGAGTGGGCGCGCGGCCTGTGGTCGGCGCTCGCGCCCCACCGGACGGGCGTCTACGCGAACTTCCTGATGGAGGAGGGCGAGGACCGGGTCCGCGAAGCGTACGGGGCCGAGAAGTACGACCGGCTGCGGGAACTCAAACGGCACTACGACCCGGGCAACCTCTTCCGCCTCAACCAGAACATCCGGCCGGACTAGCCCGTCCGGGCGCGCGCCGTCGTCGGCCGCTGCGCGCCACGCGGGGTGGCGCGCAACGGGCTGCTGTCAGGGGCAGTTGACGGGCGGGTTTCCGGAAGCCACCCGGCAGAAGTCGACCCCGGTTCCGCCGTCGACGAGCCCGGCGTTCGGGCCGACACGGATGAAGTCGTTGTCAGGGCCGCCGAGGACCTGGCCGGTCGGGGCGACACCGGCGTCGGCCGTGATGTAGTCGCTGCCCGTACTACCGGCGACGGTACCCGCGACGGTACCGATGATGACGATGTAGTCGCTCCCGCCCAGGCCGTCGACCCGGTCACCCGCCGCTAGGGCGCCGCAGCGGATGAGGTCGGGGCCGGCCGTCCCGTTGACGGTCGTACCGGAGACGAACCGGCCGTTGACCGTGCACGAGACGACGGCGTGGGCGGGCGTCGCGGACAGGGCGAGCGGTGCGATCGCGAGAGTGGCGGCGCAGAGCGCGCGCGTCATGTGTCTGATCATGCAATGAGTGACACATGGTTATGGCGTGGTCGCAATCGGGAACCGCCGGTGGCTCTTCCGACGGTGTCGGTAAGCCACCCGGACAGGCCAGCGGCACTGGTGCCCGGGGCCGGGCCGGGGCCGTCCGATGCCGGCACCGGCACCGGCACCGGACGGTCCCCGGGATCCTCCTAAGTCCGGGCGGCGGCCTTGACCTGTGTGTCCGCGCCTTCCGCGGATCCGGTCCGTTGCGCCGGCACCGTCAGCTGGAGCCGGCGCGGCCCCGACAGCGCGTACACGAGCCCGAATCCGGCGGCGACGACGGCGGCACCGCCCACCGCGTCCAGCACCCAGTGGTTGGCGGTGGCCACGATGGCACACACCGTGATCAGCGGGTGCAGCGCCCCGAGCAGCTTCTGCCAGCCCTTCGGCGCCAGCACCACGATCACGACCCCGCACCACAGCGACCAGCCGAAGTGCAACGAGGGCATCGCCGCGTACTGGTTGGAGATCGCGGTCATGGCCCCGTACGAGGGGTTGGCGAGGTCCTGCGGTCCGTGCACGGTGTCGATGAAGCCGAGTCCGGGCATCAGGCGCGGCGGCGCGAGCGGGTAGAGCCAGAACCCTATGAGCGCCAGCACCGTGGCCAGGCCCAGGGAGGCCCGCGCCCAGCGGTAGTCGCCCGGCCGGCGCCAGTACAGGACGGCCAGGATCGACAGCGGGACCACGAAGTGGAAGGAGGTGTAGTAGAAGTTGAAGAACGCCTCCAGCCAGGGCGTGTTCACCACGGCGTGGTTCACGGCGTGCTCGATGTCGATGCCGAGGGCCTTCTCGATGCCGTGGATCTGGCTGCCGTTGCCCTCGGCGAGCGAGCGGCTCGTCGGCGCCGCGGCCCGGATGTGCGAGTACAGGGAGTAGCCCACCCGTATCAGCAGCAGTTCCAGCAGCAGGTTGGGGCGGGACAGCACGCGCCGCCAGAACGGCAGCAGCGGCACGCGCGCCCACCGGGCGGCGGCCGGGCGGCCGTAGGCGGTGGGGACGGGCTCGCGCCAGTACGGCGAGGAACGCGGCAGGAACGGTACGGCGCAGGCCGCGGCCAGCGCGGTCAGCAGCAGCACGTTGTCCCGTACGGGCGCCAGCGCGGCCAGGTTCGGCAGCAGCACCGCGCTCGGCAGGGTCATGGCCAGGACCACGGCCACCGGCCAGACGGGCCGGTCGGCGGCCCGCTTGCCGACCTTGCCGGCCACCGCGAGCAGCACCCACAGCAGTTGGTGGCGCCACCCGGTCGGGGACACGATGACGGCCACGCAGCCGGTGATGGCGACGGCGAGCAGCAGTTGGCCGTCGCGGGCGTAGCGGGCCGCGCGGCGCAGCCCGACGAACACGACGGCGCCCGCGAGCGCGAGGTAGAGCAGGACCTCGACCGGCCCGGTCAGGCCGAAGCGCAACAGGGCGCCGTGCAGGGACTGGTTGGCGAGGGCGTCGGGGGCGCCGCCGAGGCCGGTGCCGGCCAGGTGCTGCACCCAGTACGCCCACGAGTCGCGCGGCAGCGACGCCCAGGCCAGCGCGGTGGCTCCGGCGAAGGTCACGGCGGCGGTCCGCGCGGTGGGGCGGCGCCCGGCGAGCCACAGCAGCGGGGCGAACAGCAGCAGCGCGGGCTGGAGGGCGGCGGCGAGGCCGAGGAGGAATCCGGCGGCCCGCTCGGCGGGCACGCGGAAGACGGCCAGGAGCACCAGCAGTACGGGGAGCACGGCGGTCTGCCCCGGTGAGGCGGCCTCGCGCACGGGCAGCGACACCATCAGCAGCGCGGTCAGCACGGGCGCGGCCAGCAGCGCGGTGCGCCGCGGCACGGGGTCGGGCAGGCCGCGCGCGGCGACGAGCCCGATGGCGGCGACGAACAGCAGCGTCACGCAGGTCCAGGCCACCTCCAGCGAGGGGGCGGCGAGCGCGGTGAACGGCTTCAGCACCAGCCCGGCGAAGGGCGTGCCGGTGAACTGGCCGGCATCGTACAGCGTGCCGGGCAGGCTGCCGGGGAGGTGGAACCCGCTCAGCCATTCTCCCGGTGGCACGCGCAGCACGGCGGTGGCCTGTCTGACCGCGAGCACGCCCGCCAGCGCCCACAGGAGCAGGCGGGCGGCGCCGAGCCTGCCGCTATCGCCTATGACTCCGGCATGCCCGTGCCCACCCCTGTGCTCCGCCGCGTTAGCCACGCCTCGCCGGCCTCCCGCCCAATTGACCGCAACCCCGACTTCGCCTGGCTGCCGCGCTCGATACCGCGTTTCATACCGCGTTGTTCATTACCCGGACGACGATATCCCGGGTCGGATACCTAGGATGGCCCGCATGAGCATCGTGAAGATCAACGCGCTGACCGTGCCGGCCGAGCAGCGGGAGGTGCTGGAGCAGCGGTTCGCCTCTCGGGCGGGGGCCGTGGAGTCCTCGGACGGGTTCGAGTGGTTCGAGCTGCTGCGTCCGGTGGAGGGCACCGACCAGTACCTGGTGTACACGCGGTGGCGGTCCGAGGAGGACTTCCAGGCGTGGATGGAGGGGCCGATGAAGGCGGCCCACCAGGGCGGCGGCGAGGGTGGCGAGCGTCCGAAGCCCGCCGCTTCGGGTTCGTCGGTGTGGTCGTTCGAGGTCGTGCAGCAGGCGGCGCCGAAGAAGGCCTGAGACGACGGGAGGCCCGGGGCGTGCGCCCCGGGCCTCCCGCGCTGTCGGTCGGTCGCTCGTCGGCCGGTCGGCTCCAGTCGGCTCCAGTCGGCTCCAATCGGCTCCTGTCGGCTGCTGTCGGCTCCTGGCCGGCAGTTGGTCAGATCCTGGTCAGCTCCAGGCCAGTTCCTGGTCAGCTCCAGAAGGCGTCTTCCTCGTCGATGTCCTGGGTGCACTGGTCGATGTCGGTGATCTTGCCGCCGACGATCGTGAAGAAGAGGCCCTCCTGGACCTCGATCCCCCGGTCGCCGCGGTCGGCGCGCGCGGTGTGGAACGACATGACGTGCCCCCGCCCGTCCGCCAGCACCGTGTGCAGGTCGACCTGGAGGGTGCCGTTCGTCTCTTCTCCGAGTCGGCGGTAGAGGTCCATGACCGCCTCCCGCCCCTTGTGGTGCCCGGAGAGCGGGTTGTTGCCCGGCACGTGGTGGATGGCGTCGGCCGTGAACAGCGTGCTCAGCGTCTCCAGGTCACCCTTGGAGAAGGCCTCGTAGCCGCGGCGGACCAGGACGGCGTCGGGATGCTTGGACATGGCTTCACACCCTCCATTTGAGCGATTTTCCCTTTTCCTCATCATCGGCCCGTGCCTGTGGATATTCCACGCGGGGGATCCGCCGTCGACTCCACAATGGCGCCATGGACAGCAAGATGATCAGCACGTGGAGCGTGACTCCCGAGCCCTACGACACCCCTGACGCCGTCGCCCTGCTCCGCGCGTATTACGCCGAGGTCGCCGGCCGGTACTGGAAACGGTCCGTGACCGAGGCCGAGATCGACCAGGGCATCCTCGACTTCCCGGCCGACGGGCTCGCCCCGCCGACGGGCCAGTTCGTCGTCGGCCGACTGGGTGGCGAGCCCCTGGCCTGCGGCGGGATCCGACTGCTCGACCCGATCACCGCCGAGCTCACCAGGGTCTACGTCGACCAGCGCACCCGGGGTACCGGCGGCGGGGCGGCGCTGTTGGAGGTCCTGGAGCGGGAGGCCCGAGCGCTGGGTGCGGAGCGGGTCCGGCTGGACACCCGGTCGGACCTCGTGGAGGCCCGGGCGTTGTACGCGCGGCACGGGTACCGGGAAATACCCGCGTACAACGACGGCCCGTATGCCGAGCACTGGTTCGAGAAGCGGCTCGTCTGACCGCGCCCCGGTGGCTCGGGCCTAGGGCCTGTCGTCAAATTCCCGTCTGCCCCGCGACGTCTGGCACGCACTCTCGCCGCACCGGGCGAAAGCCCAAGTACGTCCAGTACGAGGGCTTCCGCCCGGCACGCCGAGAGCACGCACCAGACGCCGCGGGGCCGCCCTTCGGGCGACGACGGGAATCTGACGACAGTCCCTAGCGCGCGGCGTGGTCCCGCCGGGGAGCGGCGTCGTAGGGCTCCTCGGCGTCGGATCCGCAGAGCTCCGAGTTGATCTCGCGCACCAGCTTGTCCAGATCGGTCGGGCGGTCGGGGCCCCACCAGTCGCCGAGCAGCTCGGCGAGGGACTCCTGACGGGCGGCGGCGAGCTTGCCGGCGGCCTCGCGGCCCTGGTCGGTGAGGACGAGCGGCAGCCCGTCGCGGACCGCGAGATGGCGTTCCTCGACCTGGCGGGCGGCGTCCGTGATGGCCTTCAGCGGCACGATGGTGCGTTCGGCGAGCAGCGCGGGTTCGGCGGACCCGTACTTGTTGATCCGCAGCAGCAGCCAGCTGGCGGCGGGCAGCAGGTCGTAGCCGGCCTTCTCGGTGATCTTCTCGTAGACGTGGCGGCGGCCCTCGCGGGTGCCGAGGACCGACAGCGCGCGGGCGACCTCGTCGTGGGAGGAGCGTTGGACGGGGTTGGAGGCGAGGGTCTCGGACACGTCGGGTGCGGTGACCGAGCCGCGGAGCTTGTCCTCCTTGAGGAACCAGGCGACCAGGAAGGCGAGGAGGACGACGGGCACGGCGTAGAGGAACACGTCCGTGATGGCGGAGGCGTAGGCGTCGAGGACCCGGGGGCGCAGCTCGGCGGGGAGTGCGGCGATGGCCCGGGGGTCGGCTTCGAGTTGCTTGGCGCCGGCGCCGGGCGGCAGCGGGACGCCGGCGAGGGCGGTGGCCAGCTTGTCGTCGAGCCGGTTGGTGAAGACCGTGCCGAAGATCGCGACGCCGAAGGAGGCGCCGATGGAGCGGAAGAAGGTGGCGCCGGAGGTGGCGACTCCCAGGTCGGCGTAGCTGACGGCGTTCTGCACGACCAGGACGAGTACCTGCATGACGAGGCCGAGTCCGGCACCGAAGACGAAGAAGTAGACGCTCATCTCCCAGGTGGAGCTGGTGCGGTTGAGCTGGTGCAGCAGGAGCAGGCCGACGGCGGTGACGGCGGTGCCGGCGATCGGGAAGACCTTCCAGCGTCCGGTGCGGCTGACGAGCTGGCCGGAGGCGGTGGAGGAGATCAGCATGCCGAGCACCATCGGCAGCATGTGGACGCCGGACATGGTCGGTGAGACGCCCTGGACGACCTGGAGGAAGGTCGGCAGGTAGACCATCGCGCCGAACATGGCGAAGCCGACGACGAAGCTGATCACCGAGCAGAGGGTGAAGGTGTGGATGCCGAAGAGCTTGAGCGGCAGGACGGGCTCGGCGGCCTTCCGCTCCACGAAGAGGAAGGCGACGAGCAGGACGGCGCCGAGGACGGCGAGGCCGATGATCCGGGCCGAGCCCCAGCCCCAGGTGCCGCCGAGGGAGGCGACGAGCACGAGGCAGGTGGCGACGGAGGCGATGAGGAAGGTGCCGAGGTAGTCGATGGTGTGCTTCGACGAGCGCACCGGGATGCGCAGGGCGGCCGCGATGACGACGAGGGCGACGAGACCGATCGGGAGGTTGATGTAGAAGACCCAGCGCCAGGAGAGGTGGTCCACGAACAGGCCGCCGAGGAGCGGGCCGAGCACGCTGGTCGCGCCGAAGACCGCGCCGAAGAGGCCCTGGTACTTGCCGCGTTCGCGGGGCGGGACGATGTCGCCGACGATCGCCATCGACAGCACCATCAGTCCGCCGCCGCCGAGGCCCTGCAGGGCGCGGTAGCCGATGAGCTGCGGCATGTCCTGGGCGAGGCCGCAGAGGGCGGAGCCGATGAGGAAGAGGACGATGGCGGACTGGAAGAGCTTCTTGCGCCCGTACTGGTCGCCGAGCTTGCCCCACAGGGGGGTGGCCGCGGTGGAGGCGAGCATGTAGGCGGTGACGACCCAGGACAGGTGGGCCATGCCGCCGAGGTCGCTGACGATGGTCGGCAGGGCGGTGGAGACGATGGTCTGGTCGAGCGCGGCGATGAGCAGGCCCAGCAGCAGGGCGCCGATGGAGACGAGTACCTCGCGGGATGCGCGCTCCGCGGTGGGGCCGGGGTTCTTCGGGCCGGGACCGGGGTCCGCGGCCTCCGTGGTCACATCCTGAGCCATCGACTCCTCCTCAGGCCGGATCAACATCTCCATCCTGAGCGGTGTGTCCGGTTATGGCCTGTCGGGCGGCTTGGGAGGGCCTTGACGCGTCTGGATAATCGCTGGCAGTGGCCAGGGAGGGATTCCAGTGAGCGGTGAACACTGTCCGAATTGCGGCGCCGTCGTCGGTGCCGGCTGCGGGTGTGCGCCGGATGTGGGGTTCAACCCCTTGCGCATCCGTCCGTACGTGACGTTGCCCGACCCCGGCGAGCCGGAGCCCCCGCTGCCCCCGCAGCCGGTGACGGGCGTGGTGGCCGCGGAGCCTCACAACGACACCCCGCCCTACGGCATACCCGTGGCGCCGTTGGCGCAGCCGTGGCCGGCCGCCCCGGAGCCTTCGGGGGACGCGTCGGAGACGGTCCAGCTCCCCACGGTCCCGGCGGCGGGCCCCGCTCCGGCGACCGCGGAGTTCCCGGCGGCGGGAGCGGACGCCCCGACGGCGGCGTTCCCGGGGACAGGAGCAGCCGCCGCGACGACGCCGTTCCCTGCGGCGGCGTTCCCGGCAGCGGAGACGGCCGCGTTCCCGGCGTTCCCGGACGCGGCAGCCGGAGCGGGTGCCGGGAGGGGCGGGGGCGGGGGCCGGGAGGAGCGGAGCGGCAGTTCTGCTCCCCGGCGGCTGTTGCCGCTGCTGCTGGGTGCGGCGGCGGTGGTGGCCCTCGGCGGGACGGCCCTCGCGGTGTGGGTGCTGCCGGAGCCCGCCGGCAGTGATACCGCCCTGCTGGACGCGAAGGCGTCGGCGCCCGCGGCGGTCGCCCCGGCCACGTCTTCGTCGGCGCCGGTCTCCGCAAGTGCGTCCGCCTCGCCCTCGGCCTCGCGTTCCGCGTCGCCGAGCCCCTCCAAGTCGCCGTCGCCGAGTGCGTCGCGTTCGGCGGCGTCGTCCGCTCCGCCGAGCCCGTCGGCGAGTGCGAGCCGTTCCCCCAGCCCGTCGAAGCCGCCGGCCGCGTCCGGTCCGACCCTGCGCTACGGGGACTCGGGTGCCGAGGTGGAGAAGCTCCAGCGGTTGCTGGCGGGTAAGGGGCTGTTCCCGTACAAGATCAACGGGAAGTTCGACTGGCGCGTGGAGAACGCCGTGTCGACCTTCCAGTACAACAACGACATCGACGAGGAGTGGGGCGTCTACGGTCCGATCACCCGCCGCGCCCTGGAGGGGTGAGGGCCGCGCCGTCGACGGCTTCGGCCGGCGATTGGCGTAGACCGCCCTCGTTTTGTATCGTGGAGGAACAAAGTGGTTCCGTCCTCACTCCCTGACCGGTGGACGGAACCACTTGTTCTCTTTTCCCGCCCGTCTGGAGCCCCGCCGATGTCCGCCGGCACCGCCAACACCACATCCGTCGTCCTCACCGCCAAGGCCCTGCTCCTGGACATGGACGGGACGATCGTCAACTCCGACGCGGTGGTCGAGCGCTGCTGGCACGACTGGGCGGTGTCCCACGGGCTGGATCCACGGGAGGCCCTGAAGGTGGTCCACGGCCGCCAGGGCTACGCCACGATGGCCGTGCTCCTGCCGGACCGCCCGATGGAGGTCAACCACGCGGAGAACGCGGTGATGCTCGCCCGCGAGACCGCCGACGTCGACGGCGTGGTCCCCGTGCCGGGCGCCCCGGAGTTCATGGCGGCGCTCGCCGACCTCCCGCACGCCCTGGTCACCTCCGCCGACGCGGCCCTGGCCGCGGCCCGGATGGCCGCGGCCGCCTTGCCGATGCCGGAGGTCCGGATCACGGCCGAGTCCGTCGGGGCGAGCAAGCCGGACCCGGAGGGCTTCCTCAAGGGCGCCGCCGCCCTGGGCGTGGCCCCGGCCGACTGCATCGTGTTCGAGGACTCGGCCGCCGGCATCGCCGCGGGCCGGGCGGCGGGCATGCGCGTCATGGGCATCGGCCCCCGCGCGGCCGCCCACACCCCAACGGCCCACGCCGAGGACCTCCGCTCCCTGCGGGTGACGGCGACCGCGGACGGGTCGATCGAAGTGACGGTGACGGTCACGGCGGTTCCCGCCGCCTGAGACCGGCTGCGGAAGCCTCGGGGGCGGGTTCCGAGCCGCCCACACATCGATCCGGCCACCGGATCGATGTGCTGAGCCCGCTCGACATCAAGGGCTGTCAGCCCGCGATCGCCTCGTACAGCGAGAACACCGCCAGCGCCGCCATCACCGCCGCCGCCACCTTGGTGATCAGCCGCAGCGGCACGTACTTCATCAGGGTGCGCCCTCCGAGGATGCCGATGCCCGCGACCGCCCACAGGGCCAGTACGGCGCCGAGGCCGACGGAGACGGGGTTGTCGTAGCGCGCGGCGAGGTTGGCGGTCATGATCTGGGTCAGATCGCCGAACTCGGCGACCAGGATCAGCATGAACCCGGCCCCGGAGACCTTCCAGAAGGACTGGTCGGCGGGCGGCTTGACCTCCTCGTCCTCGTCGTTCTTCTTCAGGAGCAGCATCGCCGCGCCCGCGAGGAAGAGGACGCCCACGACGGCCTGGACGAGCCGGTGCGGGAGCAGGGTGAGCACGCTGCCCGCGGCGATGGCGAGCGCGACATGCACGGCGAAGGCGGCGGCGACCCCCGCGAAGACGTACGAGGCGCGATAGCGGGTGCCGAGCATCAGGCCGGCGAGGGCCGTCTTGTCGGGGAGTTCGGCGAGGAAGACGACGCCGAAGGCGATCGCCGTGACGCTGAAGCTGAACACGGGGGTGGAACCTCAATCGGTCGGGCAGGACGCCATCGGTACCGAGAGACCTGGGGTGTGTCAGGGGTCGCTTCGGCTCGGCGGCGCCCTGGGTTGCGTACGCGCGCACGAACGCGCTTCCGCATGAACAGGACACTGCGGCCGAAGGTCTCGCCGGCCGACCGCTGTCCGCGGCCTGCCTCCGGGCGCCGGCTGGGGTGACCCAGCAGTATGTCGACGGTCCGGCGAAGAGCTACTCCCCTTCTGCTCCGTACAGGTTACGGGACACCCGCGCGGGCTCGTAATGGGCCTTTGGTCCCGAACGCCCCAGCCGCACTCCTCCCCTCATTGCGGAATCTCAACTTCCGTTTGAAACAAGGGGACTTGTATGACTTGATGTGACGTGCACATGTCGCCAGGCTGTCACCTGGTGCCCACCCCAGCGAAACCCGGCGCCGACAGCATGGCCGCGGCCCGCCGGGGCCGCACGGTCACATCCCCCCACCCAGGGAGCCCCTCATGGCACTCATGCCCAAGTTCTACGCGCGTCGAATTGGCGTGCTCGCGTCAGCTGCGGCGATAGCCGCGCTCACCTCCCTCGTCAACGCGCCCACCGCCCAGGCCGCCCCGCCCACCCCCATCAGCGCCTCGGCCGCCCGCGCCTACCTGGCGACGGTCACCCCGCGGGCGGAAGGCTCCAGCACCGGCTACAGCCGCGACCTCTTCCCGCACTGGAGCACCGTCTCCGGCGCCTGTAACACCCGCGAGACCGTCCTGAAGCGGGACGGCGTCAACGTCGTCCAGGACTCCTCCTGCGCCGCCGTGAGCGGCAGCTGGTACTCCGAGTACGACGGCGCCACCTGGACCGCCGCCTCCGACCTCGACATCGACCACGTCGTCGCGCTCTCCGAGGCATGGCGCTCCGGGGCCAGCTCCTGGACCACCTCCAAGCGCCAGCAGTTCGCCAACGACCTCACGCGCCCGCAGCTCATCGCGGTCACCGACAACGTCAACCAGGCCAAGGGCGACCTCGACCCCGCCGAATGGCTGCCCTCGCGGACCGCCTACCGCTGCACGTACGCGCGCATGTGGGTCCACGTGAAGCAGTACTGGGGCCTGAGCATGGACTCCGCCGAGAAGACGGCGCTGGTGAACGTCCTGAGCGGCTGCTGATCTTTCCATCGTCTCTCCCCCGCCAGGGGGAGGCGCGGCTCCCCCTCCTCGTCGTACCGTGATCCAAGGGGATACGGAGGAGGGGGAGTTGCATGGCCGGACTGCGTCTGGGGCCACTGCTGCGCCATGTCGACTGGGACACGGGCCGGTCGGCCACCATCTGGGTCGAGGCGGACCGCCCGTGCACGGCCGAGGTGCGGTGCGCGGACGGGGCGGGCGGCAGCGTGCGCACCTTCCAGATAGCCGGCCATCACTACGCGGTGGTGCCGGTGACGGGCCTGAGCCCGGGGGCGGTGACGGAGTACGAGGTGCTGCTCGACGGGGTGCGCGTGTGGCCGCTGCCCGACAGTCGCTTCCCGGCGAGCACGATCAGCACTCCGGCCGTGACGGGCTCGGCGGTCTCCGGCCGGCCCGCGCCCGGGGTGCGCGTCACCTTCGGCTCCTGCCGGCAGGCCGCGCCGCCCGCCGGACGGCACGGGCGGCACGGCCCGGACGCCCTCGACACCCTGGCGGCGCGGCTCGCGGAGGACCCTGAGGCGGTGCGTCCGGACGTCCTGCTGCTGCTCGGCGACCAGGTGTACGCGGACGCGCTGTCGGAGGAGACCCGGAAGTGGCTGGCCGCCCGGCGGGATCTGCGGGAGGCACCGGGCGCGCAGGTCGCGGACTACGAGGAGTACACGCGGCTCTACTACGAGTCCTGGCTCGATCCGGAGATCCGCTGGTTGCTGTCGACCGTGCCGAGCCTGCACATATTCGACGACCACGACGTCATCGACGACTGGAACACGAGCGCGGCCTGGCTGGCGGAGATGCGGGCGACTCCGTGGTGGCAGGAGCGGGTGCTCAGCGGGCTGATGTCGTACTGGGTCTACCAGCACCTGGGCAACCTCTCGCCCGCCGAGCTGGAGGCCGACGCGCTGTACGGGGAGATACGGCGGTCCCCGGACGGTACGGATGCGCTACGGGCCTTCGCCTCGGCGGCGGACGCCGATCCGGGCACGGTGCGCTGGAGCTACCGCCGCGACTTCGGCCGGACCCGGCTGCTGATGGTGGACACCCGGGCGGCGCGGGTGCTGGCCGAGGACGGGCGGGCCATGCTCGACCCGGCGGAGGGGCAGTGGCTGCGTGACAACGCCCTCGCCGGGCACGGCGGTTACGACCACCTGCTGATCGGGTCCTCGCTGCCGTGGCTGATGCCGCCGCTCATCCACGACGCCGAGACATGGAACGCCGCATTGTGTCGTGGGGAGCGCGGGCCTCGGTGGGCGCGGATCGGCGAGGACCTGCGGCGGCGCAGCGATCTGGAGCACTGGGCGGCTTTCCCGGCCTCGTTCGCGATGCTGACGGACCTGATCGAGGAGGTGGCGACGGGCCCGCGGGCGCCCGCGACGGTGGCGGTCCTGTCCGGGGACGTGCACCACGCCTACGTCGCCGAGCCTCGAATACCCACGACGGCACGGGTGTTCCAGCTGACGTGCTCGCCCGTGCACAACTCCATCCATACCGTCGTGAAGTGGGGCTTCCGGCTGGGCTGGTCACGGGCGGGGCGGTGGCTGGGCCGCGGCTTCACCCGCCACGGGCGCACGGGCCGGCCACCGGTCAGTTGGCGGCGCACGGGCGGACCCTGGTTCGGGAACCAGCTGATGACACTGACCCTCTCGGCCCGGACGGCGCGACTTCAATTGCAGCAGGCGCGCAAGAAGAGCAGGAGCAGTGCCCGGCTGGTGACCCTGCTGGACCGGGAGCTCACCGAGGCGGCATAGCCGGTGGTGCAGTTGACACACCTGAGGTGAGGGGCGGCCCCGGGGGTTCAGGAGGCGGCCGCCGGGCGTACGCTGTATGGCTGTCAGCCGCTCCTGCCGCTCCCCCGCGACGTCGCGGCGCTTCGTGCCGCAGCACGTCAACCGGACTGGGGAGTCCCGCCTTGTTTGAGACGCTGGGGTCGCTGACCGCGAGCCCATGGATCTACGCCGTGGTGGCGGTGTCCGTCGTGCTCGACGTCTTCCTTCCGGTACTGCCGAGCGGGGTCCTCGTGATCACCGCGGCGGCCGCGGCGGCGGCCGCGAGCGCGGCGGGGCCCGTACCGGTGACCACCCAGGTGCCGGACATCCTCGCCCTGCTGGTGATCGCCACGACCGCGTCGGTGCTGGGTGACATGGCGGCGTTCCGACTGGCTCGGCGCGGTGGGGCCCGGTTGGACCGCGCCATCGCCCGCTCCCGGCGGCTGACCCGGGCCCATGAGCGCCTGGGCACGGCCCTGGCCCGTGGCGGCGGCGCCCTCGTCGTGATCGCCCGCTTCGCGCCGGCCGGCCGCTCGGTGGTGTCGCTGGGCGCGGGCAAGACCCACCGCAAGGTGAAGGACTTCCTGCCGTGGTCGGTCCTGGCCGGCATGGCCTGGGCGGGCTACAGCGTGGCCCTCGGCTACTTCGGCACCCAGTGGCTCGGCACCCAATGGCTCGGCACCGCCGTCTCGGTGGTGGCCCTCTTCGCAGCGGGCGCCCTGGCCGCCTTCCTGGTCCGCCGCCCCCACCCCGCGACGGCTTCGTAGCCACCCCCGGGGAAACCGACCCAACCAGCACACGCACCCCACCGCAGGCGCCGAGCCGAGCCGAGCCAAGGCCCCCCAGGCAGCCAAGCCGGGTCGGCACACGGCCCCGCCGCCGGGACGGCCGAGCCGTCGGGCGGGGCTACCGGCATTCCGCGACTCGACGCGACACAAGAAGCCGGGACGACACGGGCCTGGACGGCACAGACCGGCAGGACACGGAACGGCACGCCGCAGGCGCTCGGCTCCCCCGGGCGGAGCAGTGGCTCACCCGTTCACCCGGCCCCGCGCGCCACGCCCCGGTCGGGCTCCTAGCGTCCAAGACACGGTGCGCAACCGAATCCGCGTCACATCCGTGCCCTGGCCGCGCCGTTTCGAGGAGCCCGAGGAGTTCTCTCCATGCACGCCAAGCCGCCGCACGCCGCACCCCCCGCCCAGCCCCACCGCGCCCGTCACGGCGCCCGCCGTCGCGTCGTGGCCGTCGCCGCCGCGGCCCTCGCCGTCGCGGCCGTCACCCCCGCCACGCTCGCCTACGCCTTCCCCTCCGCCACCGTCTCCCCCAGCACCGTCGCCCCCGGCGGCCGCGTCGCCCTCAACGTCGAGGGCTGCGGCACCAGGACCGCAAGGGCCTCCTCCACCGCCTTCGGCGACGTACGGCTGACCGCAGGCAACCTGGACGCCACCAACCTCTTCGGCAGCGCCACCGTCTTCCGCAACGCCTCCACCGGCACCCACCGGGTCCTCTTCGAGTGCGGCGGCCCCGGCGGCGAGCGCGTCACCGTCTCTCTGCAGGTCATCTCGGGCGCCGCGCGCGGCGGGACGGGCGGCAGCATCGGATCCATGAGCCTGGGTCAGATCGCCGCGGGCGGAGCCCTCACGGTCGGAGCGCTCGGCGCCGGGGTGTGGCTGCTGCGCCGCCGTTCGGCCTCCTGACATCCCCGCCCTTCCCCTCCCCCATCGCGGGGGTGGCCGTTGGTCCCGTCCCGCTCGGGCCCTTCCCCACTCCCGCCCCGCTCTGTCCCCTGCATCCTCCGCTACGGCGCGTCCCCGCCTTCCGCGAGGCGGCCCTGCGCGGGGCCCGCACGGCACGGCCTGTCCGGTGGAGGGCGCCGGTGCCCGCGGCAGGCGGCGCGTAGCAGGCTCGCTCGGCCGGCGTCAGGCCGAGACGGCGGCGGTCTGCCCCCGTACCTGGAGGCCGTCGAGCAGCGCCGCCGTGGCCTCGGCGACGGCGTCCACGGCCGCCTCGAACACGTCGTGGTTGTGTGCGGCGGGCGCCCGGAATCCGGACACCTTGCGTACGTATTGCAGGGCGGCGGCGCGGATCTCCTCCTCGGTGGCCTTCTCGGGGATGGCGGGCGGGCGCAGGGTCTTAATGGAACGGCACATACCTCCACTATGCCGGGGGCAGTTCCGCCCCGGACAGCTTCATGATGAGCCCGGCCTGGATCCGTCCCCGCAGTTCCCGGTCCTCGACCGCGTCGAGCAGCCCGATGACCTGCTGCATCGTCTCCGCGGCCCGCCGGTCGTCGCGCAGCGAGGCGGTCTGTGCGGCCATGTGCCGGAGCGCGATGTCGGCCCGCCGGTGGAACAGCTGCCCGATCAAGGTCACGACCAGCCCCACCGAGCCGGTCACGATCCCGAGGTACAGGTCCCCGCTGCTCTCGGCCTTCCACACGGCCAGGCCCACCCCGAAGAGCAGGATCAGCGCCCCCACGGCGGCGAACAGCTGGCTGGTCGCGAAGCTGCTCCGGGCCTGGGTCAGCCCGTAGGCGTAGTACTCGACGAGGAGCGGCGTGAACTCGTCCCGCCGATCCCCCACTTCCGCCACGGGCGGCCGTACGGCGCCCACGTCCTCGAACTTCGACGCCCCCGGCCAAACCCCCGTCCCAGGCCTGGGCACAGGCACGGCCACGGGCGCGCCCGTGCCCCCCGCCTCCACCAGCCGGGCGAACAACCGCGCGCGCTCCTCCTCCCGCCGCCGTTCGAACGCCTTCCCCCGGGCCCGCTCCAGCACCACGAGCGCCACCACCACGACCCCGGCCGCCCCACCCCACACCAGCCACTCGCCCATCCCCCGACGATCGCATGTGCCCGCAACGCGGCCAAGGGGGCGGAGCCCTGTGGCACAGTGGCCGGGGCGGTCTCCAACGCGTGGGGGTATGCGGGTATGACGGTGCTCGGCAAGGGTGGCAACACGACCATCGCGGCGGAGCGGATCACCGCCTCGCTGCACTGCGCGGGCGCCCCCGTGGACCTCAGCGCCCTCCTCGTCGCGGCGGACGGCAGGGTCCGGTCGGACGACGACATGGTCTTCTACAACCAGCCGTCGGCCGAGTCCGACGCGGTCCGCCACGTCGCCGCCGACGCCTCCGGGCCCGAACGCATCGAGGTGGATCCGGCCGCCCTGCCCGCCGACGTGGACCGGGTGGTCCTGATCGCGAGCTGCGACCCCGACGACGCCACCCGCACCTTCCGCGAAGTGAGGGACGTACGGGTGCGGGCCGCCCAGGCCGGCGCGGAGCCGGTGGAGTTCCTCCCCCCGCCGCTCACCGACGGCGAACGGGCCGTACTGCTGCTGGAGATCTACCGCCGCGGCACCGGCTGGAAGCTGCGCGCCATCGGCCAGGGCTACGCGGAGGGCCTGGCGGGCCTGGCCACGGACTTCGGCGTATCCGTGGCGCAACCACGGCCCGAGCCGCCCCCCGCACCCACGCCCCCACCGGTACCCACACCCGCACCGACCCTGAACCTGCTCAAGCCTCCCCTGGGCAAAATCAGCCTGGACAAGGGCGGCCAGGCCTCCATCAGCCTGGACAAGCAGGACCGCGAGCTGGTGGTCACCGCCACCCTGGAGTGGGACGGCGGCAGCGAGCAGCGCCGCAAGCGCGGCGCCGACCTCGACCTCTACGCGTTGTTCGTACCGGCCTCACAGGTCCGGCCCGGCGCCGCGGAGCCCGGCACCCTCGTCCGAACGGGCCCGAGCTCCCCCAAGAACACCGAAGCCGTCTACTACAAGACCCTCGGCTCACTGCACGAACCCCCGTTCATCAAACTGGACGGCGACGCGCGCGAGCCCGGCTGCGAAACCGTCCGCATCACCCGTCCCGAGCAACAGGGCTACGTCCTGCTCTGCGCGTACTCGGCCGTCAGCAACGGCTTCGGTTCCTTCCGCAGCTTCGGCGCCCACGTGGTCGTCACGGACGGGCGCGGCTCCACGGTGACCGTGCCGCTCTACGAGAACACGAAGACCCGCTACTGGGTGGCCATCGCCCTCGTCGACTTCACGGCCCCGGACGGCGTCGCCATCCGCCACATCGAGGCGTACAGCGCCCGCATGACGGAGCGCCGACCGGTCCTTCACGCGGACGGCACCATCCAGATGAACGGCGGCCCGGTGGAGTTCAAGCGCCCCGGAACCTAGACTGACGGAGCCATGAAAGATCCCCGAATGCAGGGAGATGTGCAGTATGGCCAAGCGAGGTAACAAGAAGCGCGCCCGCAAGAAGAAGAAGGCCAACCACGGCAAGCGCCCCAACGCCTGACGCAAAAGGCCTCCCGCCAAAACGGACGGGGGGCCTTCGCGTTGCCGCGGAGAGCACTCGGCGCCCGCGACCGCGACCTCGCCGAATCCCCTGCCACGGGCCCCCGGAACGGGCAGGATTGGGCGGCCTCAGCCATGGAGGGGGCGCACAGTGGGGCACGACGATGCGCGGGCCGGCCGCCCGCGCACTATGCGCAGGAGCACGAACGGCACGCCGCCGAAGCCCGCTTCGACCGCTACCGACGATCCGGCGCGAAGCTCCCTGCGGGCGGCGGCGTTCCGGCCCTCGCCCCTCGACACCAGGCAGCCCTCGACCGCTTCGTCCAACTCCCGGCGACGGGCACCTGCGACTCGTGCGACTGAGCGGCCAGGCCCGGATCCGGATGCGAAAGGCCCCCCGCCATGATCGGCGGGGGGCCTTCGCACTGGTGGGCGCGGACGGTTTCGAACCGCCGACATCTGCTTTGTAAGAGCAGCGCTCTACCCCTGAGCTACGCACCCGTGGATGAGTGGACAGCCTACATGGCGGGCGCACCCCCCACGCAAACCCGTTCCCGTGGGGGAGAATGGACCGGGGCACGGCTGGCGCGGACGGGGTACGGGAGTGGGATTGTGACGACGGCATCCCGGCGGTGGTTCGGCGGGCGGGACGAGAGTCGGCGGGCCGACGCGCAGGCGGCCAAGGATGCCGCCGCCGCGGCGTTCTACGAGCTGGACACCGCGCAGCGGGATCTGCGGATCTCCATCGAGACCATCGCGGCGGCCGACGGGTCGCCCGCCGCGCGGCAGGCGAGCGAGGGGTTCGCGGAGCTCGGGCGGCGGATCGATCAGGTCAGCCATGTGTACATCGAGGCGGTGGACGCACACGACCTGGACCGGGCGGAGCTGGAGGCCTCGGTCGCCGCGCGGGCGAGGGAGCAGCTGACCCGGGCGCGGGATGAGCTGGTGCGGGTCAAGGGGGAGCTGGACCGGTTCGCGCAGGGGCTGCAGCCGCTGCTGGACAAGGCGGAGACGCAGTTGGCGCGGGTCGCGCCGGCCCGGGAGCGGGCCAAGGCGGCGCTGATCGGGGCGAGCGACGCGCTGGACGCCGTACGGGCCAAGGGGATGCGGGCCGACGACCTGGCGGCGCGGCTCGCCGCGCTGGGGCCGGAGCTGACCAAGCTGAACCAGGGTGCGGCCCTGCACGGCGTGCAGGAGACGGTGCAGCGCGCGGACCGGATCCTGCGGGACGCGGAGGGGATACGGGTCGAGGCGGAGCGGCTCCCGGAGCGGGCGGCGGAGATCGACCGGCGGCTGGTGAGCCTGCGTACGCGGGCGCAGGCGTTGCGCAACCGGGCGGAGCGGGTGGATCCGGTGCTGAGCGAGCTGCGGAGGAGGTTCTCGGCGGCATGCTGGCAGGACCTGCAGCACGTGCCGGATCAGGCGGTACGGGACGTCGCGGACGCGGAGGACCGGCTCCACGAGGCCGCCCGGGCGCGGGACGAACAGCGCTGGGCCGAGGTGGGGGTGCTGATCGATGCCGTGCGGGCCTCGCTGGAGGCGACCGACGAGGCGGTGTCGGCGGCGCAGGACCGGCTGACCCGGCTGGAGGCGGTGGCGCGGGATCCGCAGGCGGAGGTGGACCGGACCAGGTTCGCGATCCGGGACGCGCAGCGCCTGGCGATGGCGGGCCGCAGCGTGCCCGACCCGCGGCACGCGCGGCCGCTGGACGAGGCGGTGGCACGGGTGGGGCGGGCGTTGGCCGGGCTGGAGGGGCGGCATCCCGACTACTGGCACTTCCTGCAGGAGATGGAGGAGGTCCGGGTGGCGGTGGGCCGGGTGGTGTCGGAGATCCGGGACCAGCGCGCCGCGGGGTGAGTGGGGCCGGATTTGTCCGGGGGTGGGTGGCGGCGGATGCTGGAGGTGCCGGTGGTGATGATGGTGCCCCGGTTGCCTGCGTCACCCGGTTGCCGGGAGCGGAGCAGAGGAGGCCGGAATGGCTGCCCATGCTTTTCACACGTCCCACGATTCCCACGGTTCCCGTAGGAATCGTGCCGCCCGTGCGCGCCAGGCGCCTCCTGTGGCGCATGAGTCCTACGTGCCCCACGCGCTCTACGGGTGCACCGAGCCCCACGAGCACTATGCGCCGTACATGCCGCACGAGGGCGGTGCGCCCAGCGCACCGAAGGTCTCCCACCACTGGTTGCAACGCGCTCTGCACCCCGTCAACGCCCGGCTCGACGAGCACCTGCCCGCCGACCACAAGCTCAGCAAGATCTACCGGGTCGGCGCCGGGCTGACCGGGCTGCTGCTGGTCGCCTTCGGCATCCTGGGGCTCGTCGATCGCATCGGGTTCTTCGACACCGGCGGCGACACCGTGCTCGCGCTGAACACCAACGGCGCGCTGAGCGTCCTGTCGATCTGCATCGGAGGGCTGCTGTTCGTCGGCATGGTGATCGGCGGAACGTTCGCCTCCACCCTGAACATCGTGCTCGGGGTGGCGTTCATCCTGAGCGGCTTCGTGAACCTGGCCCTGCTGGACACCGGGTTCAACTTCCTCGCCTTCCACATCCAGAACGTGCTGTTCAGTTTCGTCGTCGGCGTGATGCTGATGTGGTTCGGGATGTACGGGCGGGTGGGCAGCGCCCTGCCGCACGACAATCCGTACTGGCGCGCCCGCCACCCCGAGCAGGCGGCCCGGGAGCAGCGGCCGGCGGTGGGCGCGCACGGCGGCCGTTGACGATCACGTCGGCGTTCGGTCCCGGGTGCGTTCCCGCCCCCTCCGCCGCGGCCGGCATGATCTCGACGTAGGCGGCCGGCACCTTCGCCCCGCCCAGCCGGTCCCGCGTCTCGTCCGCCGCTCCGCGGATGGCCGCCACGGCCGCCTCGACCCTGCCCTGGGCCGGCCGCAGCTGTGCCAGTCCGGGCTGCGGCGGGTGGCCGCACAGGCCGGCCCGTCAGGAGCAGCGGCAGGGCCGGCCAGAACGCACAGCGCACCGCCCGGGCCTCGCCGCCGAGGCGGAGGTACGCGTGGTGCGCCCGCTCCATCGCCGTCTCGCTCTCGGGGTCGCATCCGGCCAGGTGGGCGGCGACGGCGTGCCGTACGAGGTCGTGGGGCGGGAGCGGCTCCTCGTGGTCGTCCCGCCACGCCTGGCGGTCGGAGGCGTCCCGAGCCCGTCCGAGTTCCGCGACCACGTCCATGGCGCCTCGCGCTCACGGACCGTGCCAGGTCGGCCGGACACCGCCTACCCTGTGCCCATGCCTCGATACGAATTCCGCTGCCGGACCTGTGACGACACCTTTGAGGTCAGCCGGCCCATGGCCGAGTCGTCCGCGCCCGCAGACTGCCCCGCCGGTCACGCCGACACCGTCAAGCTGCTGTCCGCCGTCGCCGTCGGGGGCACCAGCAGTGCCCCCGCGCCCGCGATGGGCGGCGGGGGCGGCGGCTGCTGTGGTGGGGGTGCCTGCGGCTAGGGCGTGACGTCCGGCCTGATCCGAAAGACACGCCCTGGTCCCGCCGACTCCCCGGCCGGGCCTACCGCTTGCGGGAGAGCGTGAGGCCGTCCGAGATCGCCAGCAGGACCGACTCCATGCGGGGGTCCGCCGAGGCGTGGTCGTTGAAAGCGCGGACGCCCGCCGCCGAGGAGCCGGTGGCCGACTCGTCGACGACCGTGCCGTGGAACAGGGTGTTGTCCGTGACGATCAGGCCGCCGGGACGCAGCCGCGGCACGAGTTCCTCCCAGTACGCGATCTGGTTCTCCTTGTCCGCGTCGATGTAGGCCATGTCGACGTGCGGTTCGGCCGGCATCGCCCGCAGGGTGTCCAGCGCCGGTGCGATCCGCAGGTCGATGCGGTCCGCGACGCCCGCCGCCTCCCAGGCCTCGCGGCCGTACGCAGTCCACTCCTCGGAGACGTCGCAGGCGACGAGCCGGCCGTCCGCGGGGAGGGCCTGCGCCATGGAGAGGGTCGAGAAGCCGGTGAAGGTGCCGATCTCCACGATGTGCCGGGCGCCCGTCAGGCGGACCAGGAAGGCCAGCAGCGGCCCCTGCTCCTCCGCCGACTGCATCCCGGCGACGTCGGGGAACTTGGCGTACGTCGTCGCCACCAGCCCCCGCTGGATCTCGTCCAGCGGGGGGTTGTGGTCGAGCATGTACCGGTAGAGCTCGTCCGTGATCTTGGTCGTGTTGCCCTTGGTCATGCGGTCAGTGTCGCAACCGCCCGGCCGAATTCGCGGACGATTTCCTCGCCCGCCGCGACACCGGCCGCCGTCAGGGCCGTCACGTTCGGCGCCGTCCAGGCCGCGTCCGCCAGCTCGCCGTGGCCCGGCCGCCAGGCCGAGTCCGCCGCGAGCAGCAGGTCCGCGTCGAGCAGCGAGTCGCCGGCGGCGAGGGTGCTCGTGGCGCCGGTGCGGCGGGCCACCTCGCGCATGGCCGCGCTCTTGGTCAGCGGGCGCGGGACGGCGTAGATCTTCCGGCCCTGGAGCGAGATCGTCCAGCCGCGGGCCTCGGCCCACTGCGTGAGCGCCTTGAGCCACTCGTCGGGGACCAGGGCCCGCTCGACGACCAGGTAGGCGAACAGGTCCTCCGCGACCCGCGTCTTGCGCAGCCACGCCGGGTCGGTCGTGGCCAGCAGGTGCTGGTGGACGTCCTCCAGCGGGGCGCACTCCTGCGCGAGCCGCTTCGCCACCGTGCGCCGCCAGTCCCGGTCGGGCACCCCGTCGACCAGCAGCTGACCGCCGTTCGCGCAGATCGCGTACGGGGCCGGGCGGCCGGGGAAGCGGATGCGCTGGTACTGCTTGCGGGTGCGGGTGGTGGTGGGGACGAAGACGACCGAGGGGTCCTCCTTGAGTTCCGCCAGCAGCGCCGCCGCCGTCTCCGTCATGTAGGACAACGGCTTGCTCTCGTGGACCTCGACGCACAGCAGCCGCGGGGCCACCGGGTCGGGCATGGTCAGGCCGAGCGCGGCCGTCGAGTAGATGAGCGTACGGTCGAGATCACTGGCTACGAGGACAGTCACTTCGAGGCCACAGCCTTTCCGTCGGCGCCGGTGGCGCCGCGCGTGAATCGGGGGTGGATGAGTCCTACGCACGTGTAGGGCAGCCCGTCGACCTCTTCCACCGGGACCCCGCGCTGCTCGGCGAGCAGCCGTACGTGGTCCAGGTCGGCCCCGGCGCCACGCTGCGCCAGGATCTTCCACGGGACCCGGCGCAGGAGCACGCGGGTGGTCTCGCCGACGCCCGGCTTGACGAGGTTCACGTCGTGGATGCCGTACTCCTCGCTGATCCGCTCGACGGCCGCCCAGCCCTCCCAGGTCGGCGTGCGGTCGGCGGCGAGGAGTTCCTTGACGTCGTCGTCTACGGCGTCGGCGACCTCGTCGAAGTGGGCGGCGACGGTGTCGACGAAGTCGACGGAGACGTCCGCCCCGGCGAGCTCGCGGTAGTACTTGGCGCCGTGGAAGTCCGCTGGACCGACCAGGTCGGACCTCAGCACCGTACGCGAGATGAGACCGGAGACGGTGGAATTGAGACAGGCGGACGGGATCAGGAAGTCTTCGCGGGTGCCGTACGTCTCCACGCAGGAGCCGGGGTCGGCCAGGACCACGATCTCCGGGTTGAAGCCCTCGAACTCGGCGAGGGCGACGCGCAGTTCGCGAGTGATGGCGCCCTTGCCCGTCCAGCCGTCCACGAAGACGACGTCGGCGGGGTCGTGGTGGGCGGCGAGCCAGCGCAGGGCGTTGGCGTCGATGCCGCGGCCGCGCACGATGGAGACGGCGTAGTGCGGCAGGTCCAGGCCGTGCCGCGCCTGGGCCCAGCGGCGCATCAGCACGCCGACGGGGGTGCCGGCGCGGGCAAGGGAGACCAGGACCGGGGACGGGGTGCGCTCGGCGAGGACGGTCTCGGTGACCGTGCCGACGGCCTTGGCCATGCGGGCGGCGGAGGCCTTGAGCGCGCTCTGGTAGAGCTCCTGGTACTGCGGGGACGGCTGGTACTCGACGGGCAGGGACTCGGCGTAGTGCGCGCCGCCCGCCTGGATCGCCTCCTCGCGCTCCTCCGTCGGGGCCTCCAACTCGACGTCGGAGAAGTCCTGGAGCAGCCAGCCGACGTCCTCCGGGGCGTACGAGGAGAAGGCGGGGCCGCGCAGGGGCTCGGGCATGATCGGCTCCTGCCGGTCGGGTACGTAGGACGGGACGACGGCCAGCACGACGTGGCCCGTGTGCGGGGCGAGGGCGTCGAGCAGTCCGGTCCGGAGTTCGGGGGTGTCGCCGGCCGAGTCGACGACGGCGACGACGGCGTCGAAGCCGGCTCCGGCGACGTTGTAGGCGTAACGCTCGCCCGGGCCGTCGGCCGGAGTGTCGTGGGCCGGGAAGACGAGCCGGGTGCGGATGGCGTAGCCGGGGTCGTCGACGGCGAGCACCGGCGAGCGGGTGGTGGTCGAGAAGCGCACCTCATGGGCCGCGCCGGCCTCTTCCAGGGCCTTGGCGAGGCGCAGGGGGGCGTACATCAGCTCCTCGTTGCCGAGTACGAGGACGCGGCCGGGGGTGGGCACCGGGCCGAGCGCTGCCGCGAGCTGGGCGGCAAGGTCCGGGAGTGCAGCCTCCAGTTCCTCGCGGTGGGCTGCGGTGAAGCCGTGGCGGCCGCCGTCGGGGAGGCCGGTGGGCCAGTGGAGTGCGACGCGGGTGATCGGCTGCGGCTCGTCTGCCGTGGCTCCGCCCCAGACCCCGCTCCTCGAACGCCGGAGGGGCTGGATCTGCCCGCCTGCGGGCTCGGAGCGGAGCTCAGCCTCGTACTCCTCCACCAGCGCCTGGCCCTTGGACAGGACCCCCTCCGGGAGGGAGACCGTGCCCGAGGCCAGGGATATGAGGTCCACGCGGGCGCCGATTTCGGCGGCGAAGGCCGCGAGGCGGTCGCGGTCGGCCGGGGAGCGCATGTCGACCAGGGCCACGACCACGTAATGCGAGCGCGGGTGGCGGGCGTGGAGGTCGCGGATGGTGTTCAGGACCGTGTTGCCGGTGGAGAACTCGTCGTCCACCAGAACCAGCGCCCCGGAGCCCGCGAGCAGCTTCGGGTCCTCCGGCAGCAGCAGGTGCGAGGTGGCGTGCGAGTGGGACTCCTCGAAGCCGCCGGCCGGCTCCACGCCCGGGACGGGCCGGCGGGTGGAGTGGAGGTAGGGGGCGGGGCCCAGGCCGTCGGCCACGCAGTGGCCCAGTCCGGTGGCGGTCTCCGCGTAGCCGAGGACCACCGCCGAGGCGGCCGCGTCCTCGCCGAGCAGGGCCCGTACCCGCTGCCCGAGCCCGTACCCGGCGGCGTACACCGTCCGCGGGGACTGCGGCACGTGCTTGCCCAGCACCTGCGAGACGAGCAGGTGCGCCCGCTTGGGGTTGCGCCGCAGCGCCAGCCCGAGGAGTTCGGTGAGCCGCGGGCTGCCGGCCGCCTCCTCGGCGTCCTCCAGCCGCACTCCCAGGCGGTCCGCGACCCACGTTCCCGACCACACCGTGTCGATCTTCTTGCCTTCCCTCGTACCGAGCGATGTCACCGGCCCGCTCACACCTGGAGCCCGGCCGTGAGGAGGTCGACGAAGCCGACCTCCTCCTTCGCCACACCGAAGACCTCGGCGCGCAGCATGGTGCGCTCGGCCCAGGCCCGGTGGGGCTTCACCTCGTTCATCTTGTTCGTGTAGGCGGAACGCATCACTCCGCCGCCGCCGCGCTCGGGGCGCAGGATGTCCTGGGCGTCGCTGAACTCCTCGTGGGAGACCACCGACAGCGCGTGGACGGGCGTGACGTGGGCGGGGTGGATGCAGGTCTTGCCGAGCAGCCCGTTGGCCCGGTCGAGTTCGATCTCGCGCAGCAGCCCGTCGAGGTCGTGCTCGATGAGTGCCGTGCGCAGTTCCTCCACGCCCTCCTCCAGGAAGGGGCTGCGGCGCAGTTGGGGCTTGAAGAGGCGCTGCTGGCTGCGGAAGTACTCCCAGACCGGGCCGGTGACGGTGAAGCCGGTGCCGTCGGCGCGGCTCAGTACGTTCACCACGTCCGCGATGACGCCCGCCACGATCTGGACGTCGTACGCGGTCATGTCGGGGGTGCGCCGCAGGCCGTAGGCGGAGCAGAAGTCGGTCACGCCGAGACGCAGGGCCAGTACGCGCTCGCGGTGCGCGTTGACGGTGCGGGAGATGCCGGCGAGGGCTTCGATACGAGTTTCGAGGTGGAGGAGGTCCGGGGTCTCCAGGACCGGCATCGCGTACAGCCGGGACCGTCCGCTCGCCGCTTCCGCCGCGGCGACGGCGTCGAGGAAGGCGGTGCCGCGGCTCTCGGTGAACTTCGGGAGCACGAATCCGGCCAGGTGCCGCACGGTGCCCCCCAGGCGGCGCACCAGGTCGGGTATCTGCTCGGCCGTGCGGACGCGGATGAAGAGCAGCGGGTGCTCGGCGTCGTCCGTGCCGTCGTCGTCGAGCGCCGCGAACTGCCGGACGAGGTTCTCCTCGGCGTCGACGACGTCCGTGTCGCTGATGGAATCCTCCAGGCAGAGGACCATGGAGACGACGCCGCGGCCGGCCTGCTTGCGGATGTCCGCCGCGAGGGCTGGGCGGGTCGCCGGGCTGTACAGGGTGGCGCCGAGCGCCGCCGCGAGAATCCGGGCCGGGGAGGCTCCGGTGAATTCCGCCGGTTCCTGGTGGAAGAGGTCCTTACGGACGCTGGGCGATATGTGCCCAAAGTGACGCATGTGCTTCCCCCGTACTGCCTCGGCGGCCCAACTGGCGTGGCCGGTAATAGTACGTACGAACGTGGGTCAAAAATTCCTCAAGCACATGAAGTTCAGGTAACCCCCTTGCACCATGCCCAGGTCTTTCGTTTGAGACAAGGCCTTACGGGGGGCCGCATTGTCCCGCTCCACCCTGGGAGGGCAGGATGACGGGCATGACGCACTCGATGCAGAAGGGCTCGAACATCCCGGTGGCCGCCGTGGCGGTCCGGGCGGTGCTGCGCTGGACCGACGGCCCCGAGGTTCCTGACGTGGACGCCTCCGCGCTGCTCGTGGGCTCCGACGGCCGGGTGCGTTCGGACGAGGACTTCGTCTTCTACAACCAGCCCCGGCACCCCTCCGGAGCCGTCTGGCGGCTCGGCAAGAAACAGCTCGGCGACGCGATCACCGACGCCGTGCAGGCGGACCTGCGCGCGGTGACCCCGAGCGTGGACCGGATCCTGGTGGTCGCCTCCGCCGAGGACGTGCCCTTCGAACGGGTGCGCGACCTGCGGATCCTCCTCTACGACGCCTCCCCGACCGGCGGCTCGGAGCCGCTGGCCTACTTCGACGTGCGGCCCGAGACCGGCGCCGAGACGGCGCTGATCTGCGGGGAGCTGTACCGCCGGGGCGACGGCTGGAAGTTCCGCGCGCTCGGGGAGGGCTACTCCAACGGACTGGTGGGGCTGGCGACCGACCACGGCATCTCGGTCGACGAGAACGCGCCCGATCCGGCGGGCCGGCCCGCCGCGGGACCCACCTCCGAGCAGACCGCGGCGATGGCCCCGCCCACGCAGGCCCCGCCGCCCGTCCAGCCCGCCTACGGGTACCCGCAGCCGGTGTCCCCGGCCCCGGTGCCGGGTCCGGGCGGCGACCCGACGTTCCGGCTGCCGGTACAGGGCCCGCAGTTCATCCGCCGCTGACGCGTACGCGTACGCCCCGCCGGGCCTCCGGCGGGGTCTGAACGGGCCTCCGGCGGGGCCTGGGCGGCCGCAGGCGGGCCCAGGGCGTCAGGCCTTGGTGCTCTTGTAGCCCCGGCCCCACTGAAGCCCCCAGCCGTACAGCCGGTCCAACTCTGCCTGGAACCCGTAGACGAACTTCACCTCGCGCCGCACGATCAGCTCGCCCTTGACCTTCTCGAAGGACACCACCGCGCAGGAGCGGGCCTCCGGATGGCGCTCCTCCAGCGCGATCTCGATGCGCGGTCCGGAGCTCGGGAAGAGGGTGACCAGGGCGTGGGTCCGGTCGAAGGCCGGGGTCTGGTCGTAGATGTAGACGAAGAACAGCAGCCGCTTGATCTCGTCGGCGTGGTCGAGGTTGACGTAGAGGGTCTCGCCGGAGGCCGATCCGAACCGGTCGTCGCCGCTGAGCTTCACGTACGGCGGGTCGTTGATGTCGCCGAGGAGGTTCCCCAGCGGCTGCACGGCGCCCCGGGTGCCGTCGGTGAGCTCGTAGAGGCAGCCGAGGTCGAGGTCGACGTTGACCATGCCCTGGGTGTGCGCCTGCACCATGTCGGGCTTGAAGAGCTTGAACGGGTGCCGGAAGAGCTGCCCGCTCTGGCCCGAGCGGCCGCCGATGTCCGAGGTGCGCATGCGCCAGGACAGGTTGACGCGCAGATTGCCGTGGACCGCCCCCTGCTTGGTGAGCGACACCGTCGGATGTCGCTTGGTCAGCTCGATCGCGTTCGACGAGGCGCTGCCCGACTGGAACTGGCCGGCCCGGCTCCCCAGGATGCCGTCGAAGAATCCCATCCCCTACCCCCTGATACGTACGGAAGCGGGGCGGCCCGTCGGGTCCGTGGACCACCGGGCCGCCCCGCCATGGAGCGTTCCGCATTAGCGCCGAGGTCATGCCTCCGCGGCGGAACCCTCCAGTTCCAGCTTCTTGTTGCGTCGCACCGAGGACCAGAAGGAGGCCGCGATCAGCACCACGCCGATGAGGCCGGTGATGATCTCGCTGATCTCGTGCTGGATGGTGACGAGCAGGATGACGGCGAGCGCGCCGATGGCGTAGTGCGCGCCGTGCTCCAGGTAGACGTAGTCGTCGAGGGTGCCCTGGCGGACCAGGTAGACCGTCAGCGAACGGACGTACATGGCACCGATGCCGAGGCCGAGCGCCATCCAGAAGATGTGGTTGGTGATGGCGAACGCGCCGATGACCCCGTCGAAGGAGAACGAGGCGTCGAGGACTTCCAGGTAGAGGAAGAGGAAGAACGCCGCCTTGCCGGCCAGACCGATGGCGGAGACGGACTTGCCCTCGGCCTGGGCCTTCTCCTCTTCCTCCTGCTCGCGCTCCTCTTCCTCCTCCAGCTTGTCCTCGAAGTACGAGGACAAGCCGCCGACGATGAGGTACGTGATCAGGCCGGCGACGCCGGCGAGCAGCACGGTGGCGGACTTGTCCGCGTGGCCGGCGCTGGTGTGCGCGTTGACCGCGAAGGTCATGGCCGAGACCAGCAGCGCGATCAGGGCGATGCAGACCGACAGCATGTCGACCTTGCCGAGCTTGGCCAGCGGACGCTCGAGCCAGGCGAGCCACTTGATGTCGCGCTCCTCGAAGATGAAGTCGAGGAAGATCATCAGCAGGAACATGCCACCGAAGGCGGCGATGGCCGGGTGGGCATCCGTGACCAGGGCCTCGTACCGGGTGGGGTTGTCCAGCGCCAGCTCGATCGCCTCGATGGGACCGATCTTGGCGCTGATGGCGACGATCGCCACCGGGAAGACCAGCCGCATACCGAAGACGGCGATCAGGATGCCGATCGTGAGGAAGATCTTCTGCCAGAAGGCGTTCATCTTCTTCAGGATTCCGGCATTGACGACCGCGTTGTCGAAGGACAGCGAGATCTCGAGGATCGACAGGATCAGTACGACCCCGAACGCCTCCCACCCCCACTGCCACGCGGCAAAGGCGAGGCCGATCGCCGTGATGGCGAACGACCAGCCGAAGGTTTTCAGAACCACTGGCACCTGGCACCCCATGCGTCTTGTACGGCTTTACGAAACGTTGACCCCGAAGTCTAGAGCGATGCCTCGGAGACCCGACGCGTACCCCTGCCCCACCGCACGGAACTTCCATTCGCCCCCGTAGCGGTAGACCTCGCCGAAGATCATCGCGGTCTCGCTGGAGGCGTCCTCGGAAAGGTCGTAGCGGGCCAGCTCCTGGCCGTCCGCCTGGTTCACCACGCGGATGAAGGCGTTACTGACCTGGCCGAAGCTCTGCCGGCGGGTGTCCGCCTCGTGGATGGAGACCGGAAATACGATCTTGTCCACCCGCTCCGGCACCTTGGTCAGGTCGATGATGATCGACTCGTCGTCGCCTTCACCCTCGCCGGTGAGGTTGTCCCCGGTGTGTTCGACGGAGCCCTCGGGGCTCTTGAGGTTGTTGTAGAAGACGAAGTACTCGTCCCCCAGCACCCGGCCGCTGTTGCACAGCAGCGCGCTGGCATCGAGGTCGAAGTCGGCGCCCGTGGTGGAGCGCGCGTCCCATCCGAGGCCGATCAGAACCCGGGTGAGGTTCGGTGCGGCCTTGGACAGGGAGACATTGCCCCCCTTGGCGAGTGTGACGCCCATGTTGTGGTCCTCCCCGGACGACGGTGTGGCGGTGGTGTGGCAGTGGTGTGGCGGTGTGGCGGTGGCAGAAGCCGGTCCGGCGCCGTACACACAGTGCACGGCGCCGGACGTTGGACTGCTGTCTGGGTCAGACGTTGACGCCGAAGTCCTGCGCGATGCCGCGCAGGCCCGAGGCGTAACCCTGGCCGATGGCACGGAACTTCCACTCCGCGCCGTTGCGGTACAGCTCGCCGAAGACCATGGCGGTCTCGGTCGAGGCGTCCTCGGAGAGGTCGTAGCGGGCGAGCTCGGTGTTGTCCGCCTGGTTCACGACGCGGATGTACGCGTTGCGGACCTGGCCGAAGCTCTGCTGACGGGCCTCGGCCTCGTAGATCGAGACGGGGAAGACGATCTTCGCGACGTCACCGGGGACGCCGGCGAGGTTCACCTTGATCGCCTCGTCGTCGCCCTCGCCCTCACCGGTGGTGTTGTCACCGGTGTGCTCCACCGAGCCGTCGGGGCTCTTCAGGTTGTTGAAGAAGACGAAGTTCGCGTCGCTGGCGACCTTGCCCTGGTCGTTGGTCAGGATCGCGCTGGCGTCGAGGTCGAAGTCGACGCCGGTGGTGGTGCGAGCGTCCCAGCCCAGACCGACGATGACCGCCGTCAGGTTAGGCGCGGCCTTGGTCAGCGAGACGTTGCCGCCCTTGCTGAGGCTGACTCCCACGGGTCCTCCATTGGGTTCTGTGTGGGGCAGTGCCCCGTCGTGCGGTTGCAATCGGATCAACGTTTCGATCCTAGTGACGGGTTCCCGTCCCACAGGGGGGTTTTCAGAGGCTGTCGAGCGCCTTGATGTACTCGTTCAGGTCACGGGCGTCGGGCAGACCGTTGACCACGGTCCAGCGCACGACGCCGTCCTTGTCGATGATGAAGGTGCCGCGGACCGCGCAGCCCTTCTCCTCGTCGAAGACGCCGTAGGCGCGGGAGGTCTCGCCGTGCGGCCAGAAGTCCGACAGCAGCGGGTAGTCGAGGTTCTCCTGCTCACCGAAGACCCGCAGGGTCGGCACGGAGTCGTTGGAGACCGCGAGGAGCTGCACGTCGTCGTTCTGGAAGCGCGGCAGCTGGTCGCGCAGCTCGCACAGCTCGCCGGTGCAGACGCCGGTGAAGGCGAACGGGTAGAAGAGCAGCACGACGGCCTTCTCCCCCCGGAAGTCGGAGAGCCGCACCGTCGCGCCGTGGTTGTCCTTGAGCTCGAAGTCCGGGGCCTTGTCGCCGACCTCGATCGCCATCTCTCGCATCCCTTCGTTCCCGCATCCCTGCGTTGGGCTGTTCGGGTGAGTCAAAGCCTAGGGCCTGCGGCCCCCGCGGGGCGGGAACGCACACACCCCGCCGACCGGGGTCACCTGGTCGGCGGGGTGTGGTTGCGTGTCCGCTCGGCTGCGGGTGCGGCTCAGCGCTTGGTCTTGGCCGCGGTCTTGGGCGTCACCAGCTTGGTGGCGGCCCATTCCTTGCCGACGCTGATGCTCCTGGTCTGCGACAGGCCGGCCGTTTCGGCGGCCTCGCTGATGTCACTGGCCTCGACGTAGCCGTCACGGCCCGTCTTGGGGGTCAGCAGCAGGATCAGGGCGGCGTCCTCGACCAGCTCTGTGGCGTCGACCAGCGCATCCGTCAGATCGCCGTCGTCCTCCCGGAACCACAGCAGGACCGCGTCGGCGACGTCGTCGTACTCCTCGTCGACGAGTTCGTCGACGAGCTCCTCGACGGCATCACGGAATTCCTGATCGACGTCGTCGTCGTAGCCGATCTCCTGGACCACCTGTTCGGACTGGAAACCCAGCCGGGCGGCCAGGCTCTCCGCGTGGTCCGCGGTCGCGCTCACGGGGTGCCTCCTGCTCATGTTCGGTGAATGTCTTCGGCGGCGCGCGTACGCGCAGCATTGGGCGTAGTCCACACGGGCGCGGCGGATCGCGCAAGTACCCGGCCGCCGAGACCGTCGAAACGGTGACGATTACGGCCGTCTCGCCGCAACTTTCAGCCTTCCCGTGTGCACCTCTGGTGATTCATCCCACACCATTCCAGCTCATTCGGCATTGCTTGGGGACTTTCCTACCTGTTTGAGGGACGAACGGCCTTACGAAGGAGCTGACCGACTTGAGCGTAAGGTTGCGATTTGGCCGGAACCGCCACCGATCCCACCGTTGTCCTCCCCCTACGTTCCCTGCCGACTCCAGGGATTACCCAGTGGTAAAGATGACGATCTCGGCCGAGCGTAAGACCATGGGAGGCGGCGCCCCACAGATACGGCATCAGCACGACTCCCCCGACAGCGAAGGAACAGCGTGGCTTCCGCATCCGATCGCAATCCGATCATCATTGGCGGCCTGCCGAGTCAGGTCCCGGACTTCGATCCGGAGGAGACCCAGGAGTGGCTGGACTCCCTGGACGCAGCGGTCGACGAGCGGGGCCGTGAGCGCGCCCGCTACCTGATGCTGCGGCTGATCGAGCGGGCCCGCGAGAAGCGCGTGGCCGTGCCCGAGATGCGCAGCACGGACTACGTCAACACGATCGCCACCAAGGACGAGCCCTTCTTCCCCGGCAACGAGGAGATCGAGCGCAAGGTCCTGAACGCCACCCGGTGGAACGCGGCCGTCATGGTCTCGCGCGCCCAGCGCCCGGGCATCGGCGTCGGCGGTCACATCGCCACGTTCGCCTCCTCCGCCTCCCTCTACGACGTGGGCTTCAACCACTTCTTCCGGGGCAAGGACGAGGGCGACGGCGGCGACCAGATCTTCTTCCAGGGCCACGCCTCCCCGGGCATCTACGCCCGCGCCTACCTCCTGGACCGGCTCTCCGAGCAGCAGCTCGACGCGTTCCGCCAGGAAAAGTCGAAGGCCCCGTACGGCCTTTCCAGCTACCCGCACCCGCGGCTGATGCCGGACTTCTGGGAGTTCCCGACCGTCTCGATGGGCCTCGGCCCGCTCGGGGCGATCTACCAGGCCCGGATGAACCGGTACATGGAGGCGCGCGGGATCGCGGACACCTCCAAGTCCCACGTTTGGGCGTATCTCGGTGACGGCGAGATGGACGAGCCGGAGTCGCTCGGCCAGCTGTCCATCGCCGCTCGCGAGGGCCTGGACAACCTGACCTTCGTGGTCAACTGCAACCTGCAGCGCCTCGACGGCCCGGTGCGCGGCAACGGGAAGATCATCCAGGAGCTGGAGTCGCAGTTCCGCGGCGCCGGCTGGAACGTCATCAAGCTGATCTGGGACCGCTCCTGGGACCCGCTGCTGGCCCAGGACCGCGACGGCATCCTGGTCAACAAGATGAACTCCACCCCGGACGGACAGTTCCAGACGTACGCCACCGAATCGGGTGCGTACATCCGTGAACACTTCTTCGGCGGGGACCAGCGGCTGCGCGCGATGGTCGAGAACATGACCGACTACCAGATCCAGCACCTGGGGCGCGGCGGTCACGACCACAAGAAGGTCTACGCGGCGTACGCGGCGGCCAAGGCCCACAAGGGCCAGCCGACGGTGATCCTGGCGCAGACGGTCAAGGGTTGGACGCTCGGCCCGAACTTCGAGGGCCGCAACGCGACGCACCAGATGAAGAAGCTGACGGTCGACGACCTCAAGCGCTTCCGTGACCGCCTGCGCATCCCGATCACGGACCAGCAGCTGGAGAGCGGCGCGCCGCCGTACTACCACCCCGGCCGCAACTCCCCCGAGATCCAGTACATGCACGACCAGCGCAACGCCCACGGCGGCTACGTGCCGACCCGTGTGGTGCGCGCCAAGCCGCTGCAGCTGCCGGACGACAAGACGTACGCGGCCGCCAAGAAGGGCTCGGGCCAGCAGTCGATCGCCACCACGATGGCCTTCGTCCGCATCCTGAAGGACCTGATGCGGGACAAGGAGATCGGCAAGCGGTTCGTGCTGATCGCGCCGGACGAGTACCGCACGTTCGGCATGGACGCCTTCTTTCCGAGCGCCAAGATCTACAACCCGCTGGGCCAGCAGTACGAGGCGGTCGACCGCGACCTGCTGCTCGCGTACAAGGAGTCGCCGACCGGCCAGATGCTGCACGACGGCATCTCCGAGGCGGGCTGCACGGCCTCGCTGATCGCGGCGGGTTCGGCGTACGCGACGCACGGCGAGCCGCTGATCCCGGTCTACGTCTTCTACTCGATGTTCGGTTTCCAGCGCACGGGTGACCAGTTCTGGCAGATGGCCGACCAGCTGGCGCGCGGTTTCGTCCTGGGCGCGACCGCCGGCCGGACCACCCTGACGGGTGAGGGCCTCCAGCACGCCGACGGTCACTCCCAGCTGCTCGCCTCGACGAACCCGGGCTGTGTCGCGTACGACCCGGCCTACGGCTACGAGATCGCGCACATCGTCCAGGACGGTCTGCGGCGGATGTACGGGCCCGAGGCCGAGGACGTCTTCTACTACCTGACGGTCTACAACGAGCCGATCCAGCACCCGGCCGAGCCGGCGGACGTCGACGTGGACGGCATCCTCAAGGGCATCCACCGGGTGTCCGCGGGGACGGCGGGCACGATCGGGGCGCAGATCATGGCCTCGGGCGTCGCCGTGCCGTGGGCCCTGGAGGCCCAGCGGCTGCTCGCCGCGGAGTGGAACGTCCGGGCGGACGTCTGGTCGGCGACCTCCTGGAACGAGCTGCGCCGCGAGGCCGTCGAGGTGGAGGAGTACAACCTGCTCCACCCGGAGGAGGAGCAGCGCGTTCCGTACGTGACGCGGAAGCTGTCCGGTGCGGAGGGGCCGTTCGTGGCGGTCTCCGACTGGATGCGGGCGGTCCCGGACCAGATCTCGCGCTGGGTGCCCGGCACGTACACCTCGCTGGGCGCGGACGGCTTCGGCTTCGCGGACACGCGCGGTGCGGCGCGGCGCTTCTTCCACATCGACGCGCAGTCGGTGGTCCTGGCGACGCTCACCGAGCTCGCCCGGGAGGGGAAGATCGACCGCTCGGTGCTGAAGCAGGCGGTCGACCGCTACCAGCTGCTGGACGTGACGGCTGCCGACCCCGGCGCCGCCGGCGGCGACGCGTGATCGCTGCGCGGCGGGGCGGATGACGGCGGGCCGGTGAGCCCGGCCGGCCGGCCCGTGAAGGAGTGAGCGAGGTGCCCCCGGCTGTGCCGGGGGCACCTCCGCTTTACGCGTTCCTTACGATGCTGCGCATGAAGGAACCCTCACGTCAGGCACGGTGGGAGCGGCGGAGCCAGACGCCGCTGCTCGTGCTCGCCATCGGCTTCGCCGTCGCCTACGCCGTGCCGATCGTCGCCCCCGACGCGAGCCCCGAGGTGCACCGGGCCTGTACCCGCGCGGAGTGGGTGGTGTGGGGGGCCTTCGCCGTCGACTACCTGGTGCGCCTCGCCCTCGCGCCGGACCGGAAGCGATTCGTCCGGTCGCATTGGCTGGACCTGGCCGCGGTGGTGCTGCCGCTGGTCCAGCCGCTGCGGCTGCTCCGGCTGGTCGCCACCCTGCTGCTGGTGGGCCGGCGGGCCCGGATGGCTCCGCAGATCCGCCTGACGACGTACGTGGCCGGGGCCGTCGTGGGGCTGCTGATGTTCGGCTCCCTCGCGGTGCTGAGCGTGGAGCGGGACGCACCCGACGGGAACATCAAGAACCTGGGCGACGCGGTGTGGTGGTCCTTCACCACCATGACGACCGTCGGGTACGGGGACCACTCCCCCACCACCGGTCTCGGCCGGGTGTTGGCCGTCGGGCTGATGCTGTCGGGGATCGCCCTGCTCGGTGTGGTCACCGCGAACATCGCGGCCTGGTTCATCTCCCGTTTCGAGCGCGACGACCAGGTGGAGCGGCTCCAGCTGGCCGCCCTCCGGGAACTCCAGGCGGAGGTACGGGCGCTGCGCGCCGAGGTCGCCCGGCTGGGCGGCGAGCGGGCCGACCCGCCGGGGGCCCCGGCGCAGCGCGAGGCTACGTCTCCCACACCTTGAACGCCCGCACCTGGTAGGGCGACTGCGGCAGCCAGACCCCGTCGCCCGGGTAGGTCTGGAACTCGCCGGTCTCCGCGCACTCGGCCGACTGGTACGTGGTCACCGGGCGGCCGGTCCGGTTGGTGAGGGACTGGGCGCTGGTCCCGGCGGGCAGGGCGGTGCAGCTGTTGATGTCCAGGCCACTCAGCTCATGGGTCTGCCGTTTGCCCTTGAACTCCGGCTTCGCCCACAGGCACAGCTGCCCGGTGGCGCAGGCCCCGAGCGTGGCCGGGCCTGCGGCGTGCGCCGTGCCGGAGGTGCTCGGGATGAGGGCGGTCAGGGCCAGGCCGACTACGGCGAGAGTGGTGCTCCACGTACGCATGACGGGTCAACTCCTTGTGGACGGGAGGCCCCCGGACCTGTTCCGGGGCTCCGCTGACACCACGCTGACCTGCGGTGACGGGCGAGCGGAAGAGGCCTCGGGCGGGTCCACCCTGATAGGCGACAGCCCCGCCGGAACCGCCCGGCGGGGCTGTCGTGGGTGCGGAGTTGACGCCTCAGACGTGGGCCGCGCCCGCGCCGGCGGCGGCGTTCTCGCCGCGCTTGGTGAAGCACGCGACGACGGCGGCGAGCACCGCGACGACGCCCGCGACGGTGAAGGCGGTGCCCATGCCGTCCACGAACGTGCCGTGGGCGACCTCGCTGATCTTCTGCGCGACCTCGGCCGGGACCCCCGGGGGCACCGGGGGGATGCCGACCTGGACGCCCTTCTCGGCGAGTTCGGTCTGCTCCGGGGTGAGCGGGGGCAGCTCGGCGGCCCGCCAGTTGTCCCCGAACGAGTTGCCGACCGTACTGGCCATGACCGCGCCGAGGACGGCGGTGCCGAGGCTGCCGCCGACCTGCATGGCGGCCTGCTGGAGACCGCCGGCCACGCCGGACAGCTCCAGCGGGGCGTTGCCGACGATCACCTCGGTGGCTCCGACCATGACGGGCGCGAGGCCGAGGCCGAGCAGTGCGAACCAGAGCGACATGGTGAGGGTGCCGGTGTCCGGGGTGAGCCGCGCCATCCCGAAGCACGCGGCGGCGGTGGCGACCATGCCGGCGACGAGCGGGACGCGCGGGCCGACCTTGGTGATGGCGGCGCCGGCCAGCGGGGAGCCGACGATCATCATGCCGGTCAGCGGGAGCAGGTGCAGGCCGCTGTCGACGGGGCTCATGCCGTGCACGTTCTGCAGGTAGAAGGTGACGAAGAAGAGGCCGCCCATGAAGGCGAAGGCCATCAGCACCATCAGCACGGTGCCCGCGGACAGCGGCAGCGAGCGGAACATGCCCAGCGGGATCAGCGGTTCGGAGACCTTGGTCTCCCAGAACGTGAAGAGGAAGAAGCCGAGCACGGAGGCGGCGAGGAACAGCAGCGTCCGGGAGTCGCCCCAGCCCCATTCCGCGGCCTTGATCAGGGCCCAGATGAGGGAGAACATCGCGGCCGACAGCAGCAGGATCCCGAGCAGGTCGAAGGACCGCGGGGCGTTCGCCGCCCGGTGGTCGACCAGGATGAACAGGCCGAAGAGCAGCGCGACGATGCCGACGGGCACGTTGATGAAGAAGACGGACTGCCAGCTGACGTGCTCGACGAGCAGACCGCCGACGATCGGGCCGGCCGCGGTCGAGGCGCCGATGACCATGCCCCAGATGCCGATGGCCATGTTGAGCTTCTCGGCGGGGAAGGTGGCGCGCAGCAGACCGAGCGCGGCGGGCATCAGCAGCGCGCCGAACAGGCCCTGGGCGACACGGAATCCGATGACGAGCTCGACGCCGGTGGACAGGCCGATCGCGGCGGAGGACAACGCGAAGCCCGCGATGCCTATGAGGAAGGTCTGGCGGTGGCCGAAGCGATCGCCGAGCTTGCCGGCGGTGATGAGGGAGACGGCGAGGGCCAGCAGGTAGCCGTTGGTGATCCACTGGACCTCGGCGAGCGAGGCGTTGAGGTCCTGCTGGATCGCGGGGTTGGCGACGGCGACGATCGTGCCGTCGAGAGTGACCATCATGACGCCGATCGCCACGGCGAAGAGGGTCAGCCAGGGGTGGCCGCGCAACCCCGCGCGGGCCGGAGCGGGGCCTGATTCCTTGGCCAGGGTGATCTGACTAGTCATGCGGACAGGCTAGTGACAGCGACTGACACTTCACAGACGGGTTAACGAGACAGTAACTGTCAGCTCTGTCACAGGTACCCTGTCCGCTCACTCAGCGTCAGAGAGGACCCCTGCGGTGATGACCGACGCCGCTGCCGCCACCGGGGGCGGGCTGCGCGAGCGCAAGAAGCGGCGCACCCGGGACGCGTTGCTGCGCGCCGCCCTGCTGCTCTTCGTCGCCCAGGGGTACGAGCGGACGACGGTCGACGAGATCACCGACGCCGTGGAAGTGTCCCAGCGCACCTTCTTCCGCTACTTCGCCAACAAGGAGGAGGTGGCCTTCGCCGTCCAGGAGCAGGTGGAGTCGCACTTCGTCGCGGCGCTGCGGTCGCGGCCGGCCGGGGAGGGCCCCTTCGACGCGATGCGGGCGGCGGTGCTGGACGCGTGGGACACCCTCGACGAGGCCATCTCGGAGGTGGTCCCGGTCGACCTCTACATGCGCACCTACCAGCTGATCGAGTCGACGCCCGCGCTGCTCGCGGTGCACCTGCGGCGCTCGACGGAGCTGGAGGAGCGGGTCGCCCGACTGATCGCGGAGCGCGAGGGAGTGGACGTGGACGCCGACCCGCGACCGCGGGTGGCCGTCGCCGCGTTCACCGGCGTGATGCGGGTCACGGGTCGGCTCTGGGGTCAGGGCGAGGACACCAGCGTGGCCGCGATCCGTCGGATGACGGAGACCTACCTCGACCAGATCGGCCCGGCCCTGTCCGCCCCTTGGCGCCCGTCGGTTTGAGGTTGCCCCCGGCGCCCGCCGCCGGCCTCCGACCCGGTCCGGGCAGGGGATGGCGATCCACACGCCCAACACCGCACGGGTAACACGGTCGGACGTGAAGCCCGTCACCCGGCACGCCGGAGGCAGAAGGCGTCTCATACGCTGGTCGTAGTGAACGTGCCCGGCCTCGCCCACCCCATCGCCCCCGGCGCCGACCCGCGCCCCGCCGCCCTGCGTGCCCTGCTCGCGCTCGCGGTCGTCTTCGTCCTGCTCGCCACCACCGGCTGGACGGCCGTGCACCGCCCCGAGGGCGGAACCCCGCTGCGGGCGGCCGAGCTGGCCGCCTGGGCGAGCGCGCGGATCAACGGCCGCCCGGTGCCCGCCGCGGACGCGTCCCCGTCGACCGTCGCCCACTTCTTCGCCGGCCTCGACGGCGTCCAACGGGCCCGCCTCGCCGAGGCCTACCCGCTCGTCGTCGGCAACCTCGACGGGGCCCCCGCCGCCACCCGCTACCGGGCCAACCTGCTCGGCCTGCAGCAGGCCGGCCGGGTCGAGGAGGCCCGCAGCCGCGACGTCGCCCTCACCCCCGCCGACCGCGCGACGGCCACCCGCCGCTCCCACCGCTTCGCCTCGCTCGCCGACCCCGGCCGGCAGATCCTCGCCTTCGACCCCACCGGCACCGGCACGGTCGCCGAGGTCTTCGGCGACCTCGACCGGGCCCGCCGGGTCTCGGTCATCGTCCCCGGCGTCGACACCGACGTGATCACCTTCGAGCGCACCCAGCGCCACTTCACCGCCCCCGTCGGCATGGCCGAGTCCCTCTACGAGGCCCAGCGCGCGGCCGCGCCCGACAGCCGCACCGCGGTCATCGCCTGGGCCGGCTACACCGCCCCCACCGGGGTCGGCATGGACGCGGCCACCGGACACATGGCCGTCGACGGCGCCGTCCGACTGAAGTCGCTGACCACGGCCCTGCCGGGGGACTCCGGCGTGGCCCTGTTCTGCCACAGCTACGGCTCGGTGGTGTGCGGGGTCGCCGCGCGCGAACTGCCCGCCCGGGTCACGGACATCGTGGTGGCCGGCAGCCCCGGCATGCGCGCGCAGAACGTCGCGGGGCTGCACACCTCGGCGCGGGTCTGGGCCACCCGGGACCAGGGCGACTGGATCGCGGACGTTCCGCACCTGGAGGTCGGCGGACTGGGCCACGGCGCCGACCCGGTGTCCCCGGACTTCGGCGCACGGCTGCTCTCCTCGGCCGGGGCCAAGAGCCACACCGGCTATTTCACGCCAGGCACGGACTCGGTGCGCAACTTCGCCGAAGTCGGAAGCGGCGCGTTCGGTTCCATCAACTGCGCGACCGGGGACGACGCGTGCCGGCACGGAGTTTCCGGGGCAGAGCGGGACTGACGCGCGTAGAGAGCCGGAAATCGGTCCCCGCAGCGAGGGGGACGCGCGGGGGCGCCTCCCTTTACCATGTGCCGCATGGGTGACGTACTGGCCGGAAACCATGCCGTCTGGGAGTTCGACTCGGACTCGGTGCTCATCCGCTTCGCACGGGGGATGCGAACGCCAAGGCTCTTTCACGCCCTCGGCTCGCGCCGGATCCCCCTGGAAGCGGTGTCCGGGGTGACCGTGACCACCGGGAAGCGGGACTCGGTGGTGCTGCGCGCCGTCCCGCGGCCGGGCGCGGATCCGCTGATGGAGGCCGCCGCCGGGCAGTTGCGGGAGGCCTGCGACCCGTACCGGCTGGTGCTGCCGGGCGAACGGGCCCCGCACGCGGCCGCCTTCGCCGACGCCCTGCTGTCCCGGCTGGGACCGGATCCGGCCGAGCCGG
Source organism: Streptomyces sp. NPDC059874 (assembly GCF_042731135.1). NCBI lineage: Bacteria > Bacillati > Actinomycetota > Actinomycetes > Kitasatosporales > Streptomycetaceae > Streptomyces > Streptomyces sp. NPDC059874. Next base: position 3,295 of record NZ_JBHWJY010000030.1, on the reverse strand, counting down.
CCGAGCGCTTCCTGGTCGACGTACCGCGGCCGCCGCTGCACCTGAAGGCGTACGACGCGCGGGTGGGCTTCGACGGGACGGCGGTCAGCTTCCGCTGGTCCCGTACGGGCGCCACGAGCACCAAGTGGAAGGCGTGCGACCAGCGTTATCCCGTCTCCGCGCTCACCGGCGTGGAGTGGCGTTCCCCCGAAGGGCCCGGCGGCCACCTGCGTCTGCTGCTGCGGGACGCCGCCGGTGACCCCCGCCCGAGCCACGACCTCGCGGCGGCCGTCTTCGGCGTCGGCTACGGCTCGGTGCACGAGTCGCTCCCTTTCGCCGCCGCCGTCCTGGCCGCCGTACGAGGCCGCGCCTCGGTGTCCTCGGTGCCGCGGGCCCGCTCCGGCGAGCGGCTCCACCACTTGAGCGAGCTGCACAGTGCGGGGCTGCTCACGGACGCGGAGTACGCGGCGCTGCGGGAACGATTCACCGCGGAGTCGCTGTAACGGGGCTGCGCCCGGCCTCCCGGGCTCGGCCCGGCCCCGCGCCTCAATCGCCGGCGAGGCTGAAAGTACCGGGCTCCGCCCTGACGCGGTCCTCAAACGCCGGACGGGCTGGATTTTGGCCGGCGTCAGCCTGCACGTGCAGCGCCATTGCCGACGCCTGACGGGTCTGGATTGCCCGCAGGGCAATCCAGACCCGCCGGCGTTTGAGGCGCGGGGTCTGGGGCGGAGCCCCAGCGGTGGGGCCGCGGCCGGAATTCAGCCCTCCCTGACCACCGAGGTGAACGTCATGTCCGGGTAGCGGTCCCCCGCGACGCCCGCGGCGATCGGCTCCAGGAGGGCCAGCTCCGCCCCCGTCAGGGTGATCCCCGTCGCGGCGGTGTTCTCGCGGACGCGACCCGGTCGGCGCGTGCCCGGGATCGGGATCACCGTCAGGCCGTGCACCCCCGCCCGCTGCTGCACCCACGCCAGCGCGATCTGCGCCGGGCTCGCCCCGTGCGCCTCGGCGACCTCCCGGATCGGGGCCAGCAGCGCCGCGTTGGCCTTCGCGTTGTCCCCGCTGAACCGCGGCTGGTGGCGCCGGAAGTCGCCCTCCGACAGTTCGGCGACCGCGTCCGCGAACGCCCCCGTCAGGAAGCCCCGCCCCAGCGGGGAGTACGGCACGAAGGCCACGCCCAGCTCCGCCGCCGCGCCGACCGCGCTGCGCTCCACGTCCCGGCTGAACAGCGACCACTCGGACTGCAGCGCCGCGATCGGGTGGACCGCGTACGCCTCCCGCAGTTCCGCGCCGGTGACCTCGCTGAGCCCGAGCCGGCGGACCTTGCCCTCCGCCACCAGCTCCGCCATCGTGCCCACCGACTCCGCCAGCGGCACGGCCGGGTCGCGACGGTGCATGTAGTAGAGGTCGATGACGTCCACGCCGAGCCGGCGCAGGCTGTCCTCCACGGCCCGTCGGATGTACGCGCGCTCGTTGCGGATGCCCCGGTAGTGCGGGTCGTCGTTCCGCTCTATGCCGAACTTGGTGGCGAGGGTGATCTCGTCCCGGTGCGCGGCCACGAACGGGGCGAGGAACTCCTCGTTCGCGCCGCGCCCGTAGACGTCCGCGGTGTCGAAGAGGGTCACCCCGGCGTCCAGGGCCGCGTCCAGCGTCTCGCGGGCCGCCGCCTCGTCGGTCTTCCCGTAGTACTCGCTCATGCCCATGCAGCCGAGGCCCTGGACGCCGACCAGCGGGCCGCCCCCGCCGAGTTCGACCTGCTCGATCCGTTCGGTCCTCTTCCGCTCCGTCATGGCCGTGCCTTCCCCGAGTAGATGCCGATCTTGTAGTCCAGTACGGCGAGCGCGTCCGTCAGCTCGTTCAGCCGCGCCCGCACCTCGCTCCGCGTCCGTTCCAGCAGCGCGCGGCGCTCGTCCACCGTGTGCTCCCCCTCGCGCACCAGCTCCGCGTAGCGGACCATGTCCGCCACCGACATCCCGGTGGCGCGCAGCTTGCCCACGAAGGCCAGCCAGTGGAGGTCCTGGTCGCTGAAGCGGCGCTGTCCCGAGTGGGAGCGGTCCACGTGCGGCATGAGTCCGATCCGCTCGTACCAGCGCAGGGTGTGCTGGGTCAGACCGGTCCGGGCCTCGACCTCGCTGATCGTGTACCGCGTCTGCGTCAGGCTCTGGCTCATGGCCCCACGCTAAAACCCTTGAGTGCACTCCAAGCAAGTAGGCTCGGCGGCATGGAGAGCGTGGAGGGCGTCAACAGCATGGAAAGCCTGCGGATCATCGAGACCTGGCCGGTCGACACGGCCGCGGCGGCCGTCGTACGCGCCGACGGGAGCCTGGCCGGTTCCCACGGGCCCGTCGACCACCGCTTCCCCCTCGCCTCGGTGACCAAGCCGCTCGCCGCTTACGCCGCCCTCGTCGCGTACGAGGAGGGGGCGATCGAGCTCGACGAGCCGGCCGGGCCCGAGGGGTCGACGGTCCGTCACCTCCTCGCGCACACCAGCGGCCTGGCCTTCGACGAGCACCGGGTGACCGCCCCGCCCGGGGACCGTCGGCTGTACTCGAACGCCGGTTTCGAGGTCCTCGGCGACCACATCGCCAAGGCCACCGGCATCCCCTTCGCCGAGTACCTGCACCAGGCGGTCTTCGAGCCGCTCGGCATGGTCTCCAGCAGCCTGGAGGGCTCCCCCGCCAAGGACGGCGTGTCCACCGTCGCCGACCTGCTGCGGTTCGCCGCGGAACTGCAGGCGCCCCGGCTGCTCGACGCCCGCACGGTCGCGGAGGCCACTTCCGTCGTCCACCCCGGCCTCAAGGGCGTCCTGCCGGGCTACGGGCACCAATCCCCCAACGACTGGGGGCTCGGCGTGGAGATCCGCGACGGCAAGTCCCCGCACTGGACGGGCGCTTCCTCCTCGCCGCGCACCTTCGGCCACTTCGGCCAGTCGGGCACCTTCCTGTGGGTGGACCCGGACGCCCGCGCCGCGTGCGTGGCGCTGACGGACCGCGCCTTCGGCCCGTGGGCCGTCGCCGCCTGGACCCCCTTCACGGACGCGGTCCTGGCCGAACTTCGGTCCCGCTAGTGCTGTGGCCGGGAAGGTTTCCCGGGGCGCGGTGTTCGGCGCGGTGCATCGCAAGGCGGAGGGCCGCGGCTCGTACCGGACGTACTCGCGCGGTCCGACAACGCGGCGAGGTGCCGTGCGGAGCGCCGTGACCCGGTGAGCCTTTCCGGTCACAGCACTAGTAGTGCTTGGTCAGGTTCGGTCGTCGGTGGAGTGTCGGGCTGATGGGCTGTGTCGTTGATCGGGTGTGCTGGCTAAGGAGTTGGCTGCGGT